>NZ_NMPS01000031.1:0-181661 GCF_002261125.1 Siphonobacter sp. BAB-5385
AAAGCCCGGATTCAATTGAATCCGGGCTTTTTTGTCAGCGTACTCGCTTGACGAATGTATTAATTCCAGCCGCCTCCTAAGGCCTGATAGATATTCACCATGGCATTAAGTTGCTGCTTCTTGGTTTCGATCAGTTCAAATCGTGATTCCAGAGCATCCCGTTGGGTGAGCAGTACCTCCATGTAATCCGCCCGGGTCGATTGGAACAAATCATTAGAGATGTCAATCGACTGAGTCAGGGCCTGTACTTCCTGCGATTTCAGATCGTAACTTCTTTCCAGGTTACTGATCTTGGCCAGTTGATTAGCAACTTCAAAATACGCATTCAAAACGACCCGCTCGTAGTTGTACACCGTTTGCGTCTGACGAGCATTAGCGTTGGCGTAAGTAGCCGTAATGGCCCGTCGGTTGACCAGGGGTCCCACCAATTCGCCCGCCAGCGAGTACAGAATCGACTCAGGCGTGCTGAACAAATACGCGGGACTAAAGGCCCGGTATCCCAAGGAAGCCGAAATACCCAGCGAAGGATAGAACTGAGCCCGGGCTACCTGTACATCCAGCTTAGCTGCGGCCAACTCAAACTCCGCCCGGCGTATGTCCGGACGATTGGTAAGCAACTGAGAGGGTAAGCCCGCCTGAATCGTTTTGGGAATCATGGTATTAAAGGCATCGTCATTCCGGGCAATGGGCTGCGGATAGCGAGCCAGCAGGAAGTTGATCCGGTTTTCCGTTTCCGTAATCCGCTGCTGGATGTCGTACTGAAGGCTTCGGGTATTCAGTACCTGAGCTTCAAATCGACGTACGGCCAGTTCGGTTACCCGGGTAGCCTGCTTCTGCAGTCGCACGATTTCCAACGCATTGGTCTGAATCTCGATGTTCTGTTTCAGAATGGCCAACTGATTATCCAGAGCCAACAGTTCGAAGTAGTTATTGGCTACTTCGGCAATCAGGTTCGTAATGACGAAGTTCCGACCTTCGCTGGAAGCCAGATATCGTTTCACGGCTGACTTCTGGGCATTCCGCAGTTTATGCCAGATATCCACTTCCCAGCGAGCATAGGCCCCTAAGCCAAGGTCGGGTACGGGTTCGGGCATGGGTTTGCCCGGTTTAATATCCGTAGTGGCTTCCATGGCTCCGATGTTGGTATACCGGGGTACTTTATCGAAACCCGCTCCGGCTCTCAGGCCCACGAAGGGGAGGTATTCCCCCCGACGGACACTGATTTCATTCCGAGAAATCTCAATCTCCTGCAAGACCACATTCAATTCCTGATTATTCTTCAGGGCCGTGTCAATCAGGGCTACCAGATTGGGGTCGTTGTAAAACTCCCGCCACTTAAGCTGAGCGGTGTTGGTGGAAT
Organism: Siphonobacter sp. BAB-5385; assembly: GCF_002261125.1. Taxonomy (NCBI): domain Bacteria; kingdom Pseudomonadati; phylum Bacteroidota; class Cytophagia; order Cytophagales; family Cytophagaceae; genus Siphonobacter; species Siphonobacter sp. BAB-5385. Next base: position 1,361 of record NZ_NMPS01000031.1, read on the forward strand.
CCTCGGAAGAGCCGTAGCTGCCCGGTAACTTTTTATTTTCGGTTTTCGGCACCAGCGAAGGTACCTTACACGCCGTGGTGTACAGCAGGCAAAAAAGAATCAGGCCCGCGTACTGAATGATTCGATTTCTAAACATGATGCTCAATTTCTTCAGTTAAGGGATTTTCCTCTTCGTGCTTGATGAGTTTACGCTTGGCCGCAATACTGCCGAAGATGTAGTACAGACCCGGTACGACAATCACGCCGAAGACCGTTCCGAAAAGCATCCCGCCCAGAGCGGATGAACCAATGGTACGGTTACCAATGGCACCGGGACCCGTAGCAATCACCAGCGGAATCAATCCCGCAATAAAGGCGAAAGAAGTCATCAAAATGGGGCGGAAACGAGCCTTGGCTCCCTCGATGGCAGCATTGAAAACCGACATCCCTTCACGGTGTTTCTGTACGGCAAACTCCACAATCAATACGGCGTTTTTACCGAGCAGACCCACCAGCATGACCAGACCCACCTGAGCGTAGATGTCGTTGGCCAGACCCATCATTTTAATCAGAGCAAAGGAGCCGAAAATACCGGCGGGCAGTGAGAAAATAACCGCCAGCGGCAGAATAAAGCTTTCGTACTGAGCAGCGAGTACCATGTAAACGAATACCAGTACGATGAGGAAGATGTAAATGGCTTCGTTCCCCCGCATTACCTCATCTTTCGAAAGACCGGCCCAGTCAATGTCATATCCTTTCGGCAGCGTTTTGGCCGCTACTTCCTTGATAACTTTGATGGCCTCACCACTACTGTATCCTTTAGCCGGAGCACCCCGGAAGGCCGCCGTCGTATACATGTTGTAGCGGTTGATCTCGTTGGCTCCCTGCGTCTTCTTGATTTTCATGAAGGCTGAGAAAGGTACCATTTCACCTTTATCGTTCTTCACATACAGTTGCAGCAGATCGTCTGGTAAGCGACGGTACTCGGGAGCGGCCTGTACGAATACTTTAAAGAAGCGTTGGAATTTGATAAAGCCCAGCTCGTAGGTACTACCGATCAGAATGGACAGCGTGTTCATGGCATTGCCAATAGAAACGCCCTTCTGCATGGCCAGTTTGTTATCAATTTCCAGTTCGTACTGCGGGTAGTTTGCACTGTAGAACGTGAACAGACCCATCAGTTCTTTCCGCTTTTTCAGCTCAGCCATGAAATCGTTCGTGACTTTCTGCAACTGGTTGTAATCCCCGCTGTTGGTTTTGTCCAGCAACTGGAGCGAGAAACCACCCGCAGCACCGTAACCCGGTACGGCTGGGGGATCGAAAAATTCGATCGTCGCTCCGGGAATGGCCTTGGCTTTTTCTTCCAGTTCGTAGATGATCTCGTTCACGGTCTGGTGGCGTTCTGACCAGGGCTTGAGGTTAATCAAACAGGTACCGGCGTTGGAACCCCGACCTTCCGTCAATACCTCGTAACCGGCCAAAGCAGAAACCGACTCAATCCCTTCTACTTTTTCGGCAATAGACTGAAGCTTACGGCCAATGTCATTGGTACGTTCCAGGGTAGAACCCGGAGGCGTCTGAATGATGGCGTAAATCATCCCCTGATCTTCGCTGGGAATAAAGCCTGAAGGCAGGGTACTGGAAATACCAAAGATGCCCAACCCAAAGACCAGCAGAATACCCCAGGTGATCACCCGACGATTCACGATCATACGTAACAGGCCAGTGTACTTACCCGTTAGTTTATCAAAACCGCGGTTGAAGCTGTCCAGAGCCCGGTTCAGTACCGTTTTCTTGCGGGGCTTGCCGTGGTTATTCTTCAAAATCATGGCACAGAGTACCGGCGTAAGCGTTAGAGCAACCAGACCCGAAAGTACAATGGACGTAGCCATGGTAATTGAGAATTGCCGGTAGAAAATCCCTACGGGACCCGTCATGAAGGCAACTGGAACGAATACCGCCGTCATTAACAGCGTAATGGCGATTACGGCTCCGCTAATCTCGTGCAGTACTTCTTTTACCGCTTTGTAAGGCGATAAATGCTTTTCTTCCATCTTGGCGTGCACGGCCTCGACGACTACAATGGCATCATCGACTACGATACCAATGGCGAGTACCAGAGCGAACAGCGTAATCATGTTGATGGTCAGCCCAAACATTTGCATGAAGGTAAAGGCTCCGATCAACGATACGGGTACGGCAATGGTCGGAATCAGCGTTGAACGCCAGTCGCCCAGGAAGATGAATACCACCAGAGCCACCAGAATAAACGCATCCCGCAGGGTGTGAATTACTCCCTCAATGGAAGCATCGAGGAAGTTGGAAACGTCGTAGCTGATTTTGTAATCCATGCCCGGCGGGAAGGACGTTTTCTTCAGCTCCTCCAGTTTGTCTTTTACTTCTTTAATTACGTCCGAAGCGTTACTACCGTACGTTTGTTTCAGGACAATAGCCGCCGAAGGATAGCCGTTGAGGTTGGAGTAAATATCGTAGTACTCACTGCCCAGCTCTACGCTGGCTACATCTTTCAGGTACAGAATTTCTCCGTTCGGATTCGACTTGACGATCACATTTTTGTACTGCTCTACATCATTGTAGCGGCCCTGATAGGTCAGTACGTACTCCAGAGCTTCGGCCCGCTTTCCGTCGCTTCGACCCAAACGACCCGGCGATCCGATGACGCTTTGCTCGTTAAGTGCTTCCATCACGTCGTCCGCCGAAATGTTGTAGGCCCGCATCCGGTCGGGTTTCAGCCAGATCCGCATGGCATACTGACGGCTACCGAGGATACTCGCCTGACCAATCCCGCCCAGACGCTGCAATTCGGGTAACATGTTGACCCCGGCAAAGTTGAAGAGGAACTTCATGTCGGCGTGCGGGTCCTTACTATACAAGTTGACGTACATCAACATGTTCGGCACGATCCGGTTCACAATGATCCCTTCACGTTGGACCAGAACGGGCAGCCGGTTGAGTACCTGAGCAATCCGGGTATTGATGTTGACGACCGCCTGATCGGGGTTCGTACCCAGGTTAAAGACAACCTGAACGTTGGCTTCCCCGGCACTCGTAGCATCGGAAGTCATGTACTTCATGCCTGGAACCCCGTTGATGGCCTGCTCGATCGGAATCAGCACCGATTCGGTCAGTACCTTGGCACTCGCTCCGGGATACGACGCCCGTACGATAACCATTGGGGGAGAAATTTCCGGGAACTGGGAGATGGGCAGACTGTTGATGGCCAGTATACCCGTTAATATAATGACCAGTGAAATGACAATTGCCAGTACGGGTCGATGAATGAATTGACGAAACATACGCTGAATATTTTAAATGCTTCTACTACTCGGTATACACTTTTAATTTCGGGATCACCGATTTGGGGTCCTCGTAGTTATAAGCGATTTTATCATTGTCGTGTACCTTACGGATACCTTCGAGAAGAATCTTGTCATTAGCCGTTAAACCTTCTTTGACTACGTAGAGGTCGGGCATCTCGGCTCCGACGGTAATTTCACGCGAGTGTACTTTGTTGTCTTTACCCACCACGTATACGTATCGTTTTTCCAGTACCTCGAACGTGGCTTTCTGCGGAATGATGAGGGCGTTTTTCAGCGGGACGGCCATTTGAATATTACCCGTTTCGCCGTGGCGAAGCAGACCTTTGGGGTTGGGGAAGGTGGCCCGGAAAGCAATATTACCCGTCTCGTTGTTGAAGTCTGCTTCAATGGTTTCGACCACGCCGGGATGATCAAACAATTCATTGTTTGCCATTAAGAGGTTCACCTTAATTTTGTCCTGGTTTTGGTTGTGAGCCCTGAAATTGAGGTATTCGGCTTCCGGTACGTTGAAGTACACCCACAACTGGCGATTATCGGAGAGCGTGGTTAACAATTGGCCTTCATCCACCAGACTCCCCAACCGTACCTGAAAACGGTCGATGATGCCATCAAAAGGAGCCCGGATTTCAGTAAAATCAAGATGCGTATGAGCGAGGGAAAGTTCGGCTTTGGCTTTTTCGAGTTTTGCCATCGCCATTGCCAGTTCATTTTTGGCGACTACGTTTTTATCAGCCAGGGGCTTAACGTTGTCTACTTCAATCTGGGCCGCTTTGGCTTCGGCCTGAGCTTTCTGGAATTCGGCCTGATACAGGTTCGGCATGATGCGGAACAGAAGCTGTCCTTTCTTAACGAACTTTCCTTCGTCCACGTAGATGTTCTGCAGATAGCCTTTTTCCTGAGCCCGAAGTTCAATGTGGCTGATGGAGTGGATTTGGCATACGTAATTTTGCGTAATCAGCGTATCCATTTGGGCGGGACTGGTCACCAAATATTTGGTTTCCTCTTCCTTTTCTTCGTGTTTGGATTCACAGCTTGCGAGGCACAATAGGCCACACAAGCTCATCAGCAGGAGCATTCGATTCATAGGGGTATTGCTTTTTAAAGCGGAATACGGGTTACTAAGTAGTTATTATGGAAGGTGTAAACAAGACAATCCAGCAACATCCCCTGAGCGGGATGCTAATTGTAATGGAGGGTAATGGATATGTAAGGTCAGGTTCAGTTACAAAACCCGATTAAGCTCATAAGCGAAGTACGCGAAGGAAAAGGTAACGGTCCTGAGAACCATAGGAAACCTGCTGACCCTGTGGGTGTTGCAGCGGCTGAAAATGAACAAGCCAGTGAAATAAAGGAAGATACGCTATCGTAATGAACGCACGATCAACGTCAAGTTGCTGAGGAGATAAGGGCCCTTTTTCATCTTCTTTCTCTTCTTTCAGTTCGGTTGCTTCCAGATTGGCTTTACCGTGTCGAGCCTCGGAAGAGGTTGATTGGAGCGTTTGAAGATTGGCAGGTGTGTCGGGCTGAGCCGTTTCACAGAAACCAGCGATGGAAAGGGATGAATAGCGGAGAGCATCCTTACACGTTGCCGCATATAAGGAGCTACATCCTGTCCACAGGAGAAAACAAAGCGATATGAAAAATCGAATCTTCATCCTCGTTGGTTAAAATCACACCGGCTCACGTTTGTTGGCTAACCGGCTAACTTTAGGCTATTCAGCCATTTTACTCGTTGTAATGAGTACCGATCAGGCGTTTTACGAAGTTTGAGATGCAGGAAGCAGTTCGGAAGTTTCGATCGAAAGTCTATCCTAGTGGGCTATACATCAGAGATACTGGGGAATACCGTCTGCTTGGTTGACCAAAATTAGATTCATTTAAGAAATAAGACCCTGCATATTGTATTAAAAAGGGCTTAAAATCCCTTTTAAGCCTGTTTTTTAGTTTATACAGAAGAATGAATTGACTTTTTTTAATATTTATCAGGTTTTAGTAAGATTTAAGCAAATGACAGAGCTTTGCTAACGTACCTACCTAAGCGGATGTGGAGGGCTAACGAATGATGAGGGTATGACATGGACTTCTCTCCTGCGAGTAGAGGAATAAATAGCCAGGGATGATTTATAGTCAATAAAAGCTCAGGTAGTTATGTAACCACCTGAGCTTTTTGTTCAAGATAACAAAAGCGTACGATTCACCTGGATTTCTTCAATAAAATATTCATCGTGCGAAATCACGAGTAAGGAGCCCTTAAAATCTTTTACAGCCCGCGTGAAAATCTGTTGACTGGTTAAGTCCAGGTTATTGGTAGGCTCGTCCAGTAACAGCAAATCGGGTCGGTTTTGACTAACCTGCAAACAGCAGAGGGCCAGTTTCATTTTCTCCCCGCCACTCAAGCTATCACACGTACGATCCCAACTTGCCCGCGGCAATTGATGCTGGTGTAGGAGATTCTTCAAATCATGTTCCAGTAATTGTCGGTTGTTGAACCGTTGAACCTGCTCAAAAACCGTCAGTTCACTGGCCAGTAGTGAATATTCCTGATCAAGGTAGACGTACGAAAAATCCGCTCGTGTTACTTCTCCTTGGGAAGGCGTTAGCTGACCCGTTGCCAGTTTCAAAAGTGTTGTTTTACCCGACCCATTGGGCCCTTGAATTCGAATACGGTCGCCGGAACAAATCTGGAACTGTAAGGCTCTGGCCAAAGACTGGATTCCCCCAAATGCTGGTTGAGATGCTGAGCTTCGATGAGCAGCTTTCCATGGTGCAAATCAGAAGATTCCAGTACTAAATGTAAGGGCTGAGTCTGATGCAATTGTGTACGTACCGAGCGAAGCTGACCGGATAAGTCCTGTAGCTTTTCCTGATGGACCTCTTTGAGCTTGGCCGTGCTTTGTTCGGCCTGAGTTTTTCGACCACCGGCAATGATGCGGGGCAGTGCCTGTTTCTGCCCCTGGGCTTTACCCCGGATTTCCTGTTTTTGGCGTTGCTCAGCTAGGTCACGAGCCTTTTGCTGTGCCTGTTTAAGGGTTTTTTCATGTTCATCAGCCTGTGCTTTTAACGCTTCCCGCTGGGTTCGTTTCTGTTCCTGGTAAAAATCGTAATTCCCTCCGTATACCTCCAGATGGCCCTTGCCCAATTCCAGAGTAGTATCCAGCTGATTCAACAAAGCCCGATCGTGACTGACGATGAGTACGGTAGCTTTACTTTGACTAAGCCAATGGTACAGTCGTTGACGACTCGTACCATCCAGGTGGTTTGTCGGTTCGTCTAATAGCACAATACCGGGCGAATGCAGAAACAGGCCCGCCAAAAAACCTTGGTTTTTTCACCACCGCTCAGCCCTTCAAGGGTTTGGTTGAGATCGAGGGTTTTGATGTGCCAGGATTCAAAGGCCGCCTGTAGGCGTTCTTCCAGTTCCCAGTCATCGGCCAGTGTCGTAAAATGTGCTTCAGCTGCGTCGCCCGAAAGGATGGCCCGCAGGGCTTTCAGCTTTTCTGCCACGCCCAGTACTTCGGCAACGGTATATGAATCATATTGACCTAAATGTTGAGGGACGTAATAGGGTTTTTCGGAAAGGACTATTTCTCCCGAAGCGGCTTGCCGCTGGCCCGCAATGATTTGTAGTAGAGTAGATTTTCCTACGCCATTATTGCCGACAAGAGCGGCTTTTTCCCCCGTAGCCACAGAAAGACTGATCGAGTCCAGTAGGGCGTCACCGTTGGCATGCACATAGGAAAGTGCGTTCCCGATTATACTCATGAAGGTAAGGCTTAAAAAAATAAAAAGAATTGACGATCCGGGCCCGGCTGTAGGGCGGAAACGTTGGAGAGAGATGGCTCGGTTACGGCCTAAGAAGAAAAACGATGAATCACATAAAGGCTAAGGAAGAACCCACTACCAAGGCGTAGGGGTGAATTGGACTACTATCTAAACTTCGAGAAAGAAGTGATAAAGGGGGAGTACCCGTCCGATTTACTTAGCTATAACATCAAGAGAGTTTTTAAGATGTGGCAAAGATAGGCATGAGCATTCGATTAATGCTAAAGATAGGCGTAAAAAATCAAGGACTGGGGTTTAATCCGTTCCGCTAGCCATGATTCAAATCCGTGAATGCAAAACTCTTTCGTCCATTCAAGGTTTATTAAGCAAATCAAGGGATCCATCAGATCTTCCAGCCAATGGCTAAACAGAACTCGGAATACAGTACCCAGCTCGATTTATTAACAGATTATCTCTTTGCTAATCGGGAAACTATTTTGAACGCTTGGCGGATGCGGTGTGCCAGTGATCCGGCCTCTCCTAAGCATACCAACTTCTCACGGGAAGAATTCAACGATCAAATTCCGAGTCTGCTTAACTATCTATCGCAACGCATCAAAGGCGAGAAAAAAAACAACAACGTTCTTGAGTTTTCCGAAGAGCACGGGCTTCATCGCTGGCAAAGTGGATACTCACTCAGTGAATTGTCTCGGGAATTGAGTCATTTATACGAAGTCATTCAGGAGCGATTCCAGGCCTTTCTGGACTTGTATCCCGATACGCAGGCTCAGGTGATGACACATGCTCACCGCCAGTTGCTTGAGTTAGCCAAAGACTTGAATCTGGGAAGCATCCTGTACTTTGATCAGCTTCGCCAAACGGCCGCCGCTGAACAAGTACGAACCTTGGAAAATGCCCTGAAAAACCTGGAGGAAATTACGAAACAACGCGGAGAACACCTGCGTCAGGTTTCCCATGATTTACGCGGTAACCTGGGCCTAATGTCGGGAGCTACCGCTTCCTTGCAGCTACCCAAGAAGGAATCGGATCGGCAGAAATTTCTGGAAATGCTGGCGAAGAATATACGGGCGGCCGAAGATATGCTTACGCAGTTGATGAATTACGCTCGCCTGGAAGCTGGTCAGGAAGTAATTGAGAACCAGCCTTTCGATGCTAGTGAATTATTACAGAAAATCATTAAAAGGTTTGAAGGGCTGGCAAAAACCAAAAAGCTGAAGCTAAATGTTGATGGTCCACCGAAATTATTAGTAGTGGGCGATCCCATGAAGATAGAACGGATCATTCAGAATCTCTTACTCAATGCCCTCAAGTATACGGAAAAAGGATGGGTAAACGTGACCTGGATACAGGAAACGGACTCCCGCTGGCAGGTAAGTGTGCAGGATACAGGTCCTGGCCTCAAAGAAGGAGTCGTTTCTCTGTTAGCCCAGCAGCTACAGCCTTACGTACACTCAACCAGCTCGCATAGACAGGTAGAAATTCTGGATCCGGAAGTTCCTGCAACCCGATTGAGTAACAAACAAAGCAGTGAAAACAGCGGGGAAGGGATTGGCTTGTTTATTGTCAAACGTCTATGTGAGCTATTAAAAGCGAACATGGAAATTGAAACCAGCGAAAAAGGTACTCTGATTCGTATTCGTCTGTTAATCAATCAGAAACAGGAAAGCCATTCCTGAATCAGGCCTTTTGTATGGGTATGAATAGTCAGAGTTAACGGTTACTGCTCACTCATGAACTGTCCGCTTTTGATGCCTCATGGAAGAAGATAGACGATTAGAAGAAGTCTGTACTTCACTCAAGCCCTTAGTATGGGTTGAGCTACTAGCGATGTAATCTTTTCAGGCTCACCCAAATCTAGGTATGTAAATCTGGAGAGAATCAAACGATTCACTACAGAATACGCTTTTTACATCACGCGGGATACGGCAGAAAGTATTGTAAATCTATACTTGTAAGTTAAGTAAGCGTAGGCAAACTGGCATACTCACCCCAAAAGGTACAGATGCTATGCCAAAGTTCGATAATCGAGGTGTAACCATCGGGTTTAGGAATGAACGAACTCACTCCTTTTTCGTAGGCCTGCTCAATAAGTTGAGGACGATTGTGCACGGAAAACATAAGAATGGGCAGAGCCCGATAAGACGACTTTTTCAGTTCTTCTACCATTTGCAGGCCGTCCATGCCGGGCAAATCATAATCCAGCAAAATAAGATTGGGAATCGTATGATGATTTTCCAGATACTGAAATGCCTCTTCCGCCGAATCTACTATCTTAAACTCACAAGAAATTTGGCTTCTCTTGTGGCCTCTTTCCAGTAACTCCTGGTACTCTTTATCGTCTTCCACAACCAGGATCAACGGGCATATCATAGCTTGATTCATAGGGTATACATGTGAGTAAAATTTACGCTAAAGAAGTATACCACATGTTAATTTTTAAGGTATTGATCAATCATGTTAACGTCGCGATGCAAGCGTAGATCATTCAAAGCGTAGTAACTGCTCGTAGGGATCGCCGGTAAGTTTGAGTAGTTTACCAAACGCAGGTTCCGTTTTGTAACCCTGGCGTTTCAAAGCAATGACCTGTTGGCGGAAGTCTTCGCCGTATTGCCGTAGTAACTGGTCTTCCACGAGCATATGGCGGTAGCCCAATTGTTGGCGAGTAGGAAGATTCTGTCCAAAAACTTCAATGTCAAACGTATTCAGCCTGAACGTCGCGACCACGATTTCCCGCTTTTCACGAATTCGGAAATCCTTCAAACTGCTAAACGAATCTCGTACTGTATCGATAAACTCCTGCTGATCCTGCCAGTAACAGATCACGTCTAGATCGCTGCTTTCGATATCGATATTCAGGGGGATCGTTCCGATCAGCAGTGGATCGTACCCGCTGAGTTTTTCTAAAACCTGATACTGCGTAAGTACGCGATACGCTTCCTGTTGGCGAGGCGTACCGGTTTGTAAGTACGCAAGAGTTTCAAAATGCATGACGTTAAGAGAGAAGCTCTGGCAACAAAAGTAAGCGATTTTTGAGCCATGCGAATCCTGTTTTTCGCTGAAAAGGCTATGAATCGTTAACGCAATCGGCAAAAATCGCCCCACATTTTCTATACACCAAAACATAGCTTTCCCTAGTGAGTAGCATTAGAATATCATTAAATCAACAAGTAATAGTAGGATATAAACAATTTGTTTTAAGATTTATCCACTTTTTGAGCATTAGGGCTAGTTTAGATTTAGTTTTGTATGGGGTTGATTGGACCGAATGAAAAAAAGAAAACGAAGTTGGTGGTTGTATCAGATGTTTTGTCTGGTGATGGCGTTACACGTCATCAACCTGAGCATTGACACGCCCGACCATATCGTAATCCATTCGGAAAGCGGTGAAACGCACGAAGATCCGACGATCAACGACATGGAAAGTCTCATTGAGTTTGTGCTTGAAAAAGGCCTCGGACTCGAAGATGTCATTCCCGAACACGATGATCCCGATGAGGATAGCGACCTCGCTAAATTCCAGCAAGACTACTGTTTTGTTCCGGTCTTTCGATTAGTACCGCCGGTTCCTACGGTAGTAACCTTACCCCAAGTTCGTACCCCCGAACCTTCCATTGAGTTGCTGCACTGCATGATGGAAATTTCTTTGCCTCCCCCCCAGGCGACTGCATAAATTCTTTTCCTTCACTCAGCGAACGTTGAGGCAGTACGTTTATACCGTGCTGTCTGGACGGGCTGCGTTTCTTTTCCATTCTTTCTTCACTGGTTTCGTAGGATGCTGACTCAACGAGTGCAGTCTACGGACGATTTACCGCTTGTTATTATGAAAAAGAGCATAGGCTTTGGGGCCATGCTGCTCGGTGCGTGGTTGACGGGTTGTCAGACCAAGCAGGAGCAGTCCGATCAAACGGACGAAAAACTGACCTTGCCCGTCGTAAAGCTTACTCAGCAATCTACGGAATTGCAACGCGAATATGTGAGTACGCTTGAGGCGGTTCGTAACGTAGAGATTCGGGCTCGTGTAGGAGGTTTTCTCGAAAAAATTCACGTGGATGAAGGACAGCGGGTTCAGAAAGGACAGGTACTCTTTAGTCTGAACGCCGCCGAATATCAGGTAGAAGCCGACAAAGCAAAGGCCGCCCTGAAAATTGCCCAGGCACAAGCCAAAACCGCCGAAGTAGAAGTAGGGCGAGTAAAGTTGCTGTTGGCTAGCAAAGTGGTATCGCCCTCGGAGATGGAGTTGGCTCAGGCCAAACTGGAAGCGGCACGGGCCGAAATCGACGAGGCCCGGGCCTCGCATCAGGCGGCGGCCCTGAAACTGACGCAGGCTCAGATCCGGGCTCCGTTCGATGGCGTCATCAACCGGATTCCGTTTAAAATCGGTAGTCTGATTGAGGAGGGGGCTCTGCTAACGACTGTTTCGGACATTCACGAGGTATTTGCCTATTTCGACGTATCAGAACGCGAGTACCTGGGCTTCATCAAAAACAACCGGAATTTGCTGGGCAAAGGAGGCAAAGAAGTAGAAATGCTGCTGGCCGACGAATCCCTGTACCCTTACAAAGGTCACATCGAAGTGATGGAAAGTACGTTTGAAGGCGGCTCCGGTACGATTGCCTTCCGGGCCCGGTTTTCCAATCCCAAGCAACTGTTGAAGCACGGCTCTTCCGGTAAAATCCGAATCAGTACACAGGTTTCCAATGCCCTGCTCGTCCCGCAAAAATCCGTTTTTGAAGTACAGGATAAGAACTACGTCTTTGTGGTAGATCAGGGAGGGAAAGTGAAATCCCGCAGTTTCGTCCCCCGGGGCCGGGTCGGCAAGCATTACATTGTTAGCTCGGGGTTACAGCCCGGCGAACGCATCGTCTTTGAAGGCATTCAGAATGTTCGGGATGGTGAAGAAATTACCCCCAAACCCATTTCCAGCGATAGCCTCGGTATTTCGCAGGAAAACGCCCTCAAGGTGATGTAAACGTATGGTTTTCGTACGCTGATGACTAATGAATGGAGAGTGGATGGCTGGTAGGGATTGGTTCAAAGAAGTTGTTGCCGAAAGAACAACAAGCCAAACGGTGCCCTATCGCATGCGACGCTGACAATCCTATCAAGGAAGTGAAAGCCAGCTTTGCTAAGGGACGTAATACCTGTCCATGTAACGATCATAAAAAAATAAATGAACTCATGTTTGATATATTCATTAAACGGCCGCTGCTGTCGTCGGTTATCTCCGTAGTCATTACGCTACTGGGGGTACTGGCTCTGACGGGTTTACCCGTGACGCAGTTTCCCGATATTGTTCCCCCATCGGTTACCGTTACCACGAAATATACGGGTGCCAACGCCGAAGTTTGTACCAAGGCCGTCGCCACGCCCCTCGAACGGGCGATTAACGGCGTACCCGGTATGGTGTACATGAACTCCGTATCCGGGAACGATGGTACTACACTGATTCAGGTCTTTTTTGAAGTAGGTACTGACCCTGATCTGGCCGCCATGAACGTGCAGAACCGCGTAACGGCCGTGTTGGATGAGTTGCCCGAGGAAGTAATCAAAGCCGGAGTAATTACCGAGAAGGAAGTCAACAGTATGCTGTTGTACCTGAACATCTTCAGTGACGATTCTACGGTCGATGAAAAGTTCATTTACAATTTCGCGGATATTAACATTCTGGCCGAGCTGAAACGCATCGACGGCGTAGGCTTTGCCGATATTATGGGTTCCCGGGAGTACTCCATGCGGGTCTGGCTTAAACCCGACCGGCTTACGGCTTATAACCTTTCCCCCGAAGAAGTCATCGAAGCGATTCGGGAACAGAACGTGGAGGCCGCTCCGGGAAAAGCCGGGGAGAGTGCCGACCGGGCTCCGCAGGTTTTGCAATACGTCCTTCGCTACACGGGCAAGTTTTTTGAACCCAAACAGTACGAAAACATTGTCCTGCGGGCCGATCCTAGTGGTTCGATTTTGCGGCTGAAAGACGTAGCCGATGTAGAATTTGGCTCACTGGACTACGATGTGCTTTCCAAAACCGATGGACGTCCTTCCGCGGCGATCATGCTCAAACAACGTCCCGGCTCGAATGCTCGCGAGATTATCGCCAACGTTAAACAGCGGATGGCTGAACTCAAGAAAGAGACGTTTCCGCCGGGCATGACTTATAATTTTGCCTACGATGTTTCCCGCTTTCTTGATGCGTCCATTCACGAAGTGGTACGGACCCTGTTTGAAGCGTTCGTACTGGTGTTCATCGTTGTATTTCTCTTCCTACAGGACTGGCGATCGACGTTGATTTGTGCCCTGGTGGTACCCGTTGCGTTGGTAGGGTCTTTTGCTTTCATGAGCGTTATCGGTTTTTCGATTAACCTGCTGACCTTGTTCGCTTTGGTACTGGCCATCGGTATTGTTGTGGATGATGGGATTGTTGTCGTAGAAGCCGTCCACGCTAAAATTACGCAGGAACATTTATCACCCCGCCAGGCAACGTTTGCCGCCATGCGGGAAATCAGCGGGGCTTTGATTGCCATTACGCTGGTGATGTCTGCCGTATTCGTTCCCGTGGCGTTCTTGTCCGGCCCCGTGGGGATTTTCTATCGACAGTTCTCGCTGACGCTGGCCGTAGCGATTTTGATTTCGGGTTTGAACGCCCTGACGCTCACGCCTGCTTTGTGTGCCTTGCTGCTGCGTCCACACGCGGCAGGTGCGAAGAAGAATGTATTAGATCGCTTTTTTGATGCTTTTAACCGAGGCTTCGACCGTCTGACGGGTCGTTACCAGAGCTTGCTGAAACGCATCATCAACCGACGGGTCGTAACGGTGGGTATATTACTGATTTTCGTAGCGGGTACCTGGGGAATCAATACCATTCTGCCCAGCGGTTTTATTCCTACGGAAGATCAAGGTATGATTTACGTGAACGTGACGACCCCCGCGGGAGCTACGGTGAAACGAACCGAAGAAGTACTCGATCAGATTCAGGGAGTGGCGGCGAAAATGCCCGCCGTTGAAAACGTATCGACTCTGGCTGGTTTTAGTTTGATGACCGATGGCTCGGGTTCTTCCTACGGAATGGCAATGGTCAACCTCAAAAGCTGGGAGGAACGGAAGGAAACGGTAGACGACGTCATTGCGGCGTTGACCAAACAAACCCGGCATATTCAGGGAGCCAGCATTCAGTATTTCCCACCCCCAACCGTACCCGGATTTGGTAACTCCAGTGGTTTTGAGCTTCGATTGCTCGATCGAACGGGGAAAGGGGACTTGCAAGCCACCAAAAAAGTTACCGAAGCCTTCATGGACGCCCTGCGGAAACGGCCGGAATTGGGTGAGGTCTTTACGAGTTTCGACCCCACTTTCCCGCAGTACATGCTGCATGTGGATTACGATAAAGCGGCCCAAAAGGGTATTTCGGTAGACAATGCCATGAGTACGCTGCAAACCCTGATGGGGAGTTTCTACGCTTCCAACTTCATTCGTTTCGGACAAATGTACAAGGTGATGGTACAGGCCTCGCCCGAATACCGGACCAAGCCCGAAGACGTACTCACTATGCACGTGAAAAATGAAAAAGGCGAAATGGTGCCCTATTCCAATTTCGTTCGGCTGGAACGCGTCTACGGTCCCGAGCAGCTCACCCGTTATAATATGTACACCTCGGCTCTGATCAATGGGGATGCGGGCACTGGCTACAGTAGTGGCGACGCCCTGAAAGCCGTCGAGGAAGTAGCGGCCAAGGAATTACCACGCGGGTACTCGTTTGCCTGGTCGGGCATGTCGCGGGAGGAAGTACTCTCGGGCAATCAGGCCATTTATATTTTCATGCTGTGTCTGCTGTTTGTCTACCTGTTGCTGGTTGCCCAGTACGAAAGTTTGCTGTTGCCACTACCCGTACTACTTTCCTTACCTACGGGGATTTTTGGTTCATTCCTGTGTTTGCAATTGGCCGGTTTACAGAACAACATTTATGCTCAGGTAGCCCTGGTCATGTTGATTGGATTGTTGGGTAAAAACGCCATTTTGATTGTGGAGTTTGCCAGTCAGCGGCAACGCGAAGGTCTGAGTATTGTGAAAGCAGCCATGGAAGGTGCCGTGACCCGCTTACGCCCGATTCTGATGACGTCCTTTGCCTTCATCGCGGGTCTGATTCCGCTGTGTATTGCTACGGGTGCCGGAGCGTTGGGCAACCGCTCGATCGGTACGGCTGCCGCGGGTGGTATGCTGATTGGTACCATTTTCGGACTGGTCGTTGTACCCGGTCTGTACGTCATCTTCGCCAAACTTGCGGAGCGAATGGGCTCTAAATCAGAGGCCGATTCGGTTTCTTCCCCCACTGAATCTACGTATGTGCATGAATCGTAAACGTCAAATTTTTTCTATACTAGCCGGAGCCTGGCTATTGAGTTTAAGCAGTTGTCGGGTCAGGCATACCCCTGCGACCCTCGCTCCGGTGCCCGTGCCCTCGGCCTACGCGGGTAGTTTAAACGACCCCAATACGGATTCCCTGAGTATTGGGAACGATCCCTACAATCGACTGTTTACCGATGCCAATCTGGTGGCGTTGATTGATACGGCTCTGGCCCGGAATCTGGACGTAAAAATGGCTCTACAACGCCTGGAAGTAACCCGGGCCCAGTACGGCATCAGTCAGGCCGCCTTACGGCCCCAGGTAGATGCCGTCGTTTCGGCGGGGGTGGACCGCTTCGGCCGCTACACCCTCAATGGCGTAGGAAATTACGATACCAATTTTTCGGAGTACGTAACGGGTTCCAGCATCATCCCGAATCCCGTACCGGATTACTTTGTAGGCTTTCGGAGTTCCTGGGAAATTGACCTCTGGGGAAAACTGCGTAACCGCAAACGGGCCGCGTACAACCGAGTACTGGCCAGTCAGGAAGGTCGTAATGTCATCGTAACGGATCTGGTGGCTGAGGTGGCTCGCCTGTATTTCACGCTGCTATCGCTGGATGCGGAACTGGAAATCATTCGGGATAACGTTGAATTACAGCAGCAGGCCCTGTCGCTGGTTGAAGTACAGAAGGCGGCGGGGCGGGTTACCGAACTGGCCGTGCAGCAGTTTAACGCTCAGTTGCTGAATACAAAAAGCCTGGAAGGCGGCGTACGCCAGCAAATTCTTCAGGCCGAAAACCAGATCAACGTCTTACTGGGCCGGTATCCGCAACCCATCCAGCGGGGCATCTCGATTCGTGAGCAACAACTCCCCGCGACGGTCGCGGCGGGGGTACCGGCTCAGCTCATGAGCCGCCGTCCCGATATTCGTCAGGTGGAGCGGGAGCTGGAAGCCGCCAACATCGACGTAGCCGTGGCCCGGGCCGAATTTCTGCCTTCGCTGAACCTGACGCCCTATGTCGGTTTAAACGCATTCCGGCTGGGTGTACTGGGAAGTGTGGAGTCCATGACGGCGGGTATTTTAGGCGGTCTATCAGCCCCTGTACTGAATCGTCGGTTCATCAAAGGTAATTTACGGGTGACCGAGGCCGAACGAAATCGCTCCTTCCTGGCGTATCAGCAGGTCATTTTACGGGGCGTTTCGGAAGTGGTACAAAGTTTGAAAGGCCTGGAAAACTTTCGTAACGTAGCTGACTACCAGACGCAACAGGTGAATGTATTGAAGCAGGCAGCTACGACTTCGGATAATCTTTTTGCTACGGGCTACGCCACCTATCTGGAAGTAATTACGGCCCAGCGATCGGTTCTGGAATCGGAATTGTCCCTAATTAATACCAAACGTTCCCAGTTTTTATCCCTGGTAGATTTGTACCGGGCCTTGGGCGGCGGCTGGCAATAAACCTATAAACAGCTTGTATGCAAAGAAACGTGCGTATATTCAAACGCTTTGCATGCAAGCTGTTTAAGGGCATCTCCAGATTTCCGGATTGGGGCTGGCAATGGATTTTTGCAGCAAGTCCAAGGAGGGTGTATCCTAGGTTTTTAATCCCCAGACTTTCCCTCTTTATGTTTATTAATTCAACCAAACCATGTTACTCAACTTTTTAATCACGCTGCTTCTAGTTTTACTCAATGGTTTCTTTGTGGCGGCTGAGTTTGCGATTGTCAAAGTACGAGCCTCGCAGTTGGAAATGAAAGCTCAGGCCGGAAACGCCGCCGCCCGCCTGTCCACCCGAATTTTAGGAAATCTGGATGGCTATCTGGCGGCTACACAGTTAGGCATCACCCTGGCCAGTTTAGGGCTGGGCTGGATCGGCGAGCCGGTTGTATCCAAAATTCTAATCGCTGGTATGCACGCTGTGGGCCTGGAATTAGACGAAAAACTGGCTCACCAGATTGCCCTGCCCGTCGCTTTCGTGGTTATTACTATTCTACACATTGTTTTTGGGGAGTTAGCTCCCAAATCGCTGGCCATCCAGCAGGCCGAAAAAACAACATTGGCTGTTTCGTACCCGTTGCAATTTTTCTTTCTCATTTTCCGTCCCGTAATCTGGCTGTTGAATGGCATTGCGGCGGTAGTGCTCCGACTTTTTGGCATTACGGTGAGCCACAGCACGGAAGTACACAGTGCGGATGAGTTGAAGTATCTGGTGCATCAGAGCCAGCAGGATTATCAGGCCAAGGAAGATCATACCGAGGGTTCGGATTTGACCCTGGTAGAAAAAGCTTTTCAGTTTTCTGAGCGAAGCGTACGCCAGATTATGACGCCCCGGACGCAGATTTTTGGTATCGATGTACTGGAGTTCAATCAGGCCATTCTGGACGAAATCATCGCAGAAAATTATTCCCGCATTCCCTGTTACGAAGAAAACCTGGATCATGTATTGGGCGTTGTGTATTTAAAGGAAATCCTGTTGAAGCTTCAGGAAGGGCCTGGTATTGACATTCGTTCGCTGATTAAGCCCACGTTTTTCGTACCTTCCACGAAGCGAATCCGTCCTTTGTTACGGGAGTTTCAACAAAGTCGTCAGCAAATGGCCATCGTAATCAATGAATACGGCGGTACGGAAGGGCTTATTACGATGGAAGATATTCTGGAAGAACTGGTGGGTGAAATCCAGGACGAATCCGACGAAGAACGGCCGATTGTAGAACAGGTGGACGAACATCGCTATCGGCTCCGGGCTACCAGTTCGCTCCTGGATCTAAACGCACTGTTACCCCGGCCCATTCAGAAGCGGGCTGGTTATGAAACCCTGGCGGGAATTCTGGTTGAGCGATTTGGTCGCCTGCCTGCCGTAGGACAAATGGCAACAGTGGATCGCTATGAAATCAAAATTGAAAGTATTGAAAATAATGCAATTGGACTGGTACTGCTCAAAGATCTGGGTGAAGAGCCCCTTACCAGTGAGGAATAACTGCGTTTGGAAGCTCACTGGAAAAAAGTAAAAGTATGATGTTTGTTCATCAGTTTGGTACGGTTGTCTGTCTGTTTTTCTTTCTGCTCATTCAGGGACTGCTGTTAGTACACATCATTAATAAATTCCGTCATGGTCAGAAAGTGACAGTTTCCACGTTTTTGATGCTGATTTTCGGTTTTCTCGTTACGTGGGGATTGTATCATTTTCTGGATATGACGGATGAAGCGTACCTACTTCCAGTGATTGTTATTTATGCCCTAGAACTGCTGATTCTGCTGGCTTATAACGCCTTGAGACGGAGGTAAAGGGATTTGCAGCAGATAGGCGAGTTGGAAAATATAGTTTCTGTAAAATCGATGACTTGTTCGTAGACGCTGGTATACACGATTGACGTTACAGTATAAAACGAAAGAAACCTATCAACCTTGAAGCCATGAATCGCTTACTCCTACTCCTGACTTTTGTAACGGTTTGCTCGGCTTGTCACAAAAACGAGTACTCCGATGGAAAGGTGGTTAAACAGGGTGACACCTACGAAACCGGAGCCGTACTACCCGAACTGCGGAGCATTAAAAATGACACGGCATGGCTCGCACTTTATCCGCTCGCTCAGGTATTTTTCCTGGATATGAAACTTAAAAACAGTGAAGAGTTTATAAAAGCGATCCGGTCCGCGGAGCAGAAAAGTACACCTGTACGGGCGAAAGTTTTTAAGCATTCAACGATGAATCGGGGAGCTGAAGTAGCCGAAATTCTTCCTCCCACCGCTCAGGATCTGGCGGCCTTTAAGGCGGCGATGCGTAAATAAGTGGGACGCCTAATGATCAGGCGTGAAACCTTCCAGATCCCTTTTGTTAGTAGCCTATTCTTAGGCGGGCAGGTACACCAGGAAAGTAGTACCTGCCTCGGGTTGACTTTTTGCCGTAATCCATCCACCGTGGTTTTCTACTACCTGTTGACAGATCGACAGTCCAATACCCGTACCCGGAAATTCATTTTTGTTGTGCAGACGCTGGAATACCATAAAGATTCGGTCGAGGTACTGCTCATCGAATCCTACCCCCTGATCGGTTACGCTGATGCGGTGAAAGAGATGTCCGGTAAGTTTGCTTTGGGGAGGTAACTCCTGACGTTTGATCACATCATACTGAATACGCACCAGGGGCTGGTCTTCAGCCGGGGTAAATTTAATGGCATTCGAAACCAGATTCTGAAAGAGCTGATGCAACTGCACCGCATCCCCTTTAACCGAACCCAATGTATTGGTTTGAATACGGGCCTTGCGTTCACGAATGGTTAGTGAGAGGGCATCCAGAACACCCGCCAGTACGGCATCCAGCGAAACATCGTCAAAACTTTGCTGTCGCGTTGCAAACCGGGAGTAGGTCAGCAGATCGCTAACCAGCGAGGACATGCGATACCCGGCCGTGTTGATGCGTTCAAGCAGATTTGAGGCCTGCTCATCGAGTTGGCCCGCAAAGCGTTTGGAAAGTAGCGTACTAAAGGTTTGAATCTTCCGTAAAGGCTCCTGCAAATCGTGGCTGGCTACGTAAGCAAATTGCTGCAGGTTTTCATTCGAACGTTGCAATTCCTGATTCGTCTGTAACAGTTCCTGGGTGCGTTCCTGTACATGCTGATCCAGCTCAGCCGCCAAATCGCGATACCGCTGTTCGCTCTGTTGCAATTCCTGCCGAGCCAGGTATTTATCCGTAACGTTGACCGCTGAATTCAGAATCGCAAATACCTTGCCTTCATTATCAAAAATGGGCTGGTAAACGTAATTGAACCAGTACCGTTGCAAACGACCATTCGTTAGGAGGTCAGCGGGTTCTTCAGTCGCCCGGTACGTTTCGCCCGTACGCAGGATCTCATGCAAGAGCGGAATAAAGGGTTGTCCTTCCAGCTCGGGCAGAGCTTCGGGTAACTTCTGACCAATGACCTCTGGTGTTCTGCCCCAGAATTGAAGCATCGCATCATTGGCAATGGAAATGATCAGATCATTGGTTTCGTAGACTCCAATGGCGAAAGGAGCCTCTTTAATCAAACCCCGGAATCGAGCTTCACTTTTTTCAAGTTTTCGCCGGGATAATACCTGTTCCGTAACCTCGACAGCCATAATCATAATTCCGGTTACTTCGCCTTCGGCGGAGCGGAGCGGCGTATAACTGAAATCGAAGTACAAATCTTCCAGGTGACCGTTTCGGAAAAGCTGGGCTAAGACGCCATTCCCGTAAAAGGGTTTACCGCTATCAAACACGCCTTCCAGAATGTTTATAAAGGGCTGGCCCTGCATTTCTGGTAAGGCATCGATGAGCCGCATTCCCCTAATGGACGGATCTTTTCCCCAGACTTCAAAAAGCTGCTTATTACCCAGTTCAATCACCAGATCCCGGCCTTTCAATTGACCTATCGCCATGGGAGCCTGCTCAAAAATGGCTCGGAAACGGGCTTCACTTTCCTGTAAATCCCGCTGGGCTTTAAGCTGCTCGGTAATTTCCATACTGAAATCCACGATGCTTACCGTGCCGTCGGGCTCCTGGACGGGTTCAAAACTGGCGTAGAAATAGGCCGTTTCCAGTTGATTATTTCGCTGGAGTTGAAGGGGAATCTCCGGTGCTACGAATCGCTGTCCGGTAGTACGAACAGAATCAAATATTTCTTTGAGACCCTGACGGCTCAACTCGGGGAGGGCATCCAGCAAGGTTTTTCCCTGCATATCCTCGACGCGTCGACCGGCCATTTCAGCAATACGGTCGTTAACCAACTCAAATACATGGTCATCGCCACGGAGCAGGCCCAGGCCAATGGGGGCGTGTTTCAGAACCGTTTCGAATCGCTTACGGCTGGTTGCCAGGGCTATGTTTTCGAGTCGATACCGTTCTTCGCTTTCTTTCAGGGCCTGATTTTGTTTACGTAATTCCAGGAGTTTAATGACCTGTTTCGCAAGAATTTTAAGAGCAGATAACTGTTTTTCAGTGAGCTGTTTCGGCTGGTGATCAATCACGCAAAGCGATCCGAGTACGTAGCCATTGGGATCGACCAGAGGTGATCCCGCGTAAAAAACGATATTGGGGTAGCCCGTGACAAAGGCGTTGTTGACAAAGCGGGGATCTTGCCGGGCATCTTCCACTACCAGCGGCTTTTGTGGGCTGATGAGGTTGTGTACGCAGAAGGAATGTTCCAGCGAAGTCTCCTGCAGGTCAAGACCGCGATGCGATTTAAACCACTGGCGGTCTTTATCAACCAGACTGATTAACGCAATGGGCGTTTCGCAGATATCTGAAGCCAGTCGGGTAATATCCTCATAATCCTCTTCGGGTAAGGAGTCGAGAATGTCATAGCTTTTAAGGGCAGTGATCCGATTGTTTTCCTCGGGTGATACAGGAGGGATAGCCATTCGTACGTTTCAATCCAATGTATGGGTAAAGTTATGGGAAAACTTGAAGCGGACGAGAAATGTTATCAATTGGGGGAAAAACTTACGGCGGGTCGTTGGGTATAATGATTTATAAAACAGATTCAAAAAGCGATTAGGACATTGCTAACCTGACAATCAATGAACTGAATGAGCGAAATGGATTGACGTATATGTGTATACGTTTATGGCTGGGCTGAACTAGCAAAGCCTTTAATTAGTCTGCTAGTCCAGCCATGAAAGCTAAAAAGCAGTTTTCAATAGCCCTCCTTCTACGCGTAAGGTAGCCCCGTTCGTAGCCGAAGCCAGGGGGCTGGAGAGGTACGTAACCATGTGAGCAATTTCATCCGGACTGGCAAACCGCTGGATCAGCGAGGTGGGGCGGAAGTCCTGAAAAAATACCTTTTCCATTTCTTCTTCCGTTTTATTCTCCTGCTTCGCCAGATTGGCAATGAATTCGCCCACACCGCGGGACTTGGTCGGACCGGGTAAAACGGTATTCACGGTCACCCCCGTGCCTTTGGTAAGTTCAGCCAGTCCCCGGGCAACGGCTAGCTGGGCGGTTTTGGTCATCCCATAGTGAATCATTTCACTGGGAATGAATACGGCTGATTCACTGGAAATAAAAAGAATACGTCCCCAGTTTCTCTCCAGCATTTTCGGGAAGAAGTGACGGGAAAGCCGGATGCCACTCATGACGTTGATTTCAAAAAAACGGAACCAGTCTTCGTCGGGGATCTCCGTAAACGCTTTGGGCTCAAACACGCCAATGTTATTAACCAGAATATCCACGGGAGGCAGATTGGCCAGCAAAGCCTCCACGTCAGCCGCCTGAGCAAAATCGGCGGGAAAACCGCTGACCTGGGCATCCGGAACTTCGGATTGTAACTGCTTCACGGCAGCGGCTACGTTTTCGGAGGTACGGCCGTTTAGGATGACCGTGACGCCTTCTTTAGCCAGACCAAGGGCAATGGCATAGCCGATGCCCGCCGTTGAACCACTCACAAACGCTGTTTTTCCTGCTAATTGCAAATCCATAATGCTTGATTTTTGAAGATGGACCACTCGCCTGCTTCACTCCAATTCGTTGTTGAATTACGGGAAGGCTTGACGAGATCTGAAATCGATGGAATAACGAATACAGGGTGGTTTAGTTTCTCAACCGTGCAATAGCCAGCGGGTCAGCAGGATTCCAGAAAACAAAGTCGATGATAAAGCAATGCTTCGCAATGAAAAAGAGGCATACATTCTACGCTTGCCAGGTCACCGAACGAGCCGATAGAGATACGGAGCTTTGTTAGCGGCACCCGTGAATTTCTTTTCCAGACGTTCGAGTACCTGAAGATCCAGCATCTTTTTCTGAAAATTGTTACGGGCCAATGGTTTGTCAAAGATGGCTTCGTAAAGCTGCTGTACTTCCTTCATGGTAAAGGTTTCGGGCAGCAGGTTAAACCCAATCAATTTCTGATCCAGATTGGTACGCAACGTTTCCAGGGCTTTGACTACGATGGCGTTATGGTCCATAATCAACGGTGGTAACTCCCTGACATTCATCCACTCAATCGATGCGTCCAACTCACTGGTTTGAGGTTTTACCTGATGCATGTCAACCAGAGCATAATAACCAATCGATACAAAACGTCGGCTCAACCAGGCGTAGGCCCGGAGATCTTGGTGTTCGAGTTTGTCAGTATTGAGGGCTAGTAAGCGGTCAATAAAATCCTGACTGCTTCGCGACTGATCCCCGAAAACCCAGAATTGTTCCAGATAGATGTCGCTGATGCCGGTTCTGAACTTAAGAATCCGGTACGCGGCTTCATCAATACTTTCTTTCTGTAAGATATGACCCCCGGGTAAAGCCCAGAAGTCTCCCCGAAAATCCATTTTAGGTACCAGCACTTTAAGCTCACCCGCTTCATACCCAAAAATGACGCAATCGATAGAGAGTTGTTGAATATAATCTTGCTCACGTAGCGGTTGCATAGGAGAATACTATAAAGTTTAGAAGAAAGACCTAAAAATAGCTTCAATCCCTGATTTTCCTGAAATAGCTAAAATTACAAATCAAAAAATAGTCTTGGTGAACGTAAACGCAGTGTAAGTAAAATGGCTTCGTCTAAAGCGAAAAGACAGCGTGTAAATTACAGGAAATCAGTAGAATAACTTAGCTATCTTCGGAGTTATTAATTTGTATTAACCAGATAAATAATTGTGTAAAATTTATTGTCTAAAAATTAGACAATAAAAGTATTTCTCTAGCTTTGCTGCATTCAAGCACTCGTTTACTTACCTATGCAAGCTATATTTCTTCGAATTACCTCGCTGTGGCTGGGAATCTGCCTCCTCCAACAAGCCGCTTTCGCTCAGAAACCGACCTTTAACGTTCTCGTTTTTAGTAAAACGGCCGGATTTCGTCACGCTTCCATTGACGCCGGAAAAACGGCTCTGACCAAACTGGCCGGCGAAAAAGGTTTTGCCGTCGCTTTTACGGAAGATGCCAGTCAGTTTACCGAATCCAACCTGAAGAAGTACAGCACGGTAGTTTTTCTGAATACGACGGGTGATGTAGTGAATGAGCAGCAGCAGACGGCCTTCGAACGCTACATTCAGGCGGGTGGTGGCTGGGTGGGCGTTCACGCGGCTACGGATACCGAATACGAATGGCCCTGGTACGGCCGATTGGCGGGAGCGTACTTTCTGGATCACCCCATGACGCCGAGTAATGTGCAGAAAGGCAAATTCATCGTAACCCTGAAAAACCACTGGGCAACCCGGGGCATGCCGGATGAATTCGAGCGTACGGATGAATTTTATAGCTTTAAGAATATTTCACCCCAGATCAACGTCGTCCTGAAAATTGACGAAAAGAGTTACATCGGCGGCAAGAATCCCGATTTTCATCCCATGAGCTGGTACCAGCCCTTCGACGGTGGACGAGCCTTTTACACCGCTATGGGGCATACCGATGAAACCTTTTCGGAACCTTTGTTTCTGAATCATCTCTGGGCAGGTATTCAGTATACGGCGGGTGGCGATACGCCCCGGTCCCTGGACTTTTCGAAGGCCCGGCCCGAAGAAAACCGCTTTACCAAAGTGATCCTGGAAGAGAAACTCGACGAGCCGATGGAACTGAGCGTATTGGGCGATGGTCGGGTACTTTTTATCCAACGCAAGGGCGAAGTCCGGCTGTATAACACCAAAACCAAGGAACTGAAAACCATTGCCAAACTGCCCGTAAGCATTAAATACGTGAGTAAGGAAGGCAAGGAATCGATGGGTGAAGATGGCTTGCTGGGCTTGAGTAAAGATCCCAACTTTGCCCAGAACCACTGGATTTATCTGTATTATTCGGATCCCAGCGAATCGAAGAATGTACTGAGTCGCTTTGAGTTGAAAGGCGATGAACTCGTAATGGATTCGAAAAAGATATTGCTGGAAATCCCCACCCAGCGGGAGGAATGCTGCCACACGGGCGGCTCCATTGCCTGGGATAAAGTAGGCAATTTGTACCTGTCAACGGGCGATAACACCAACCCGCACGGTTCGAACGGATTTAGTCCCAGCGATGAGCGGGAAGGTCGTTCGGCCTGGGATGCTCAGAAATCATCGGCGAATACCAACGATTTACGGGGTAAGATTCTGCGGATCAAGCCGCAATCTGATGGCAGTTACAGCATTCCCGAGGGAAATTTATTTGCGAAAGGAACCGCTCAGACCCGACCCGAAATTTATACCATGGGCCACCGCAACCCCTTCCGGATTTCGGTCGATCAGAAAACGGGCTTCCTGTACTGGGGCGAAGTGGGTCCGGATGCTGCTAAGGCGGATTCCAGTCGTGGTCCGGCGGGCCACGATGAGGTAGGGCAGGCTCGTAAAGCCGGAAACTTCGGCTGGCCGCATTTTGTAGGTGATAACAAAGCGTATCACAAGTACGACTTCGCCGCCAGCAAATCCGGTGAAAAATGGCAGGTCAGTGCACCAACGAATAACTCCCCGAACAATACGGGACTGAAAGTCTTACCACCCGCTCAGAAAGCATTTATCTGGTATCCGTATGAGGCCTCTTCGGAGTTCCCACTCGTGGGAGCGGGTGGGCGAAACGCCATGGCAGGACCCGTTTTCTACACCGAAGATTTTGCGAAAGCAGAGCGGGCCTTTCCTGGTTATTACGACAAAAAACTGTTCACATATGACTGGATGCGAGGCTGGATTATGGCCGTAACCATGGATTCGGTGGGCAACTATGTGTCAATGGATCGCTTCATGCCCAGCTACAAATTCAGTAATCCGATGGATATGGAATTCGCTGACAATGGGGATTTGTACATGTTGGAATACGGTTCCGGCTGGTTTACGGCGAACGACGACGCCCGTCTGATTCGGATTGAATTTAACGGCGGCAACCGTAAGCCACAGGTACAGATCGCTGCCAACAAGCTGGGGGGAGCCGCTCCCCTGGCTGTAAAACTCACCGCCAAAGGCACTACGGATGCAGATGGTGATGAACTCAAATACGCCTGGAAGATCACTTCTAAAAATGGTTTCAGTAAAACCGTAATTCAACCCGAAGCGGCTCTGACCTTAGCTCAGACGGGACTATACAAAGCTACGCTGACGGTGAACGATGGCAAGGGCGGCGTTGCTTCGCAGTCTCTGGACATCACCGTAGGCAATGAAGCTCCCGTACTCACGGTTGAATTACCCCAGAAGTCCTTTTTCACGCCCAACCAGCCCATTCAGTACCAGGTAAAGGTAAGCGATAAGGAAGATGGAACATTAGGCAAGGGCATCAACCCGGAGCGAGTAGCCGTAAACATTGATTACCTCGCTGAAGGCTACGACAAAGTTGCCATTGCTCAGGGGCACCGCTCGGCAGATGCGGGGGCTTTGCTGGCAACGGGTAAAAAGCTCATCGAATCGAGTGATTGCAAGGCTTGCCATAGTCTGAACAAAAAGTCCATCGGACCTGCTTATCTGGACGTGGCCAAAAAATACAAAGGTGACCCTTCGGCGGTAGAACGGCTGACGAAGAAAGTGATTGCTGGCGGTGGCGGTGTCTGGGGAGAAACGGCAATGGCGGCTCATCCGCAGCTGTCTACGTCCGATGCGGCCGAAATGGTAAAATACATTCTGAGCGTATCCGATCAGACGGCCGGAGCGAAGACGCTACCGCTGAAGGGAAGTTATACGGCGAATTTGCCCACGGGAGATAAAGGAAAAGGGGTTTATATCGTCCGGGCTTCCTACGAAGATAAAGGAGCCAAAGGATTGCCTGCCTTACGCTCTGAACAAAGCTACGTACTCAGAAATGCCAAGGTGGATGTGCACAATTTCGACGATTACGACAATGTCAATAAAATGGCTTATGGTGGAAATAACCTGGCCATTCCCGCTAAGTCCGGTGCGTACATGGCCCTTAAACAGGTGCATCTGAATGGGGTATCCGGAATCCGGGTTTTGGCGGTAGCTCCGAAACCGCAGCTTAATGCCGTGGGTGGAAAAATACAACTCCGTCTGAATAGTCCCACGGGTCCCTTACTCGGAGAGTCGGCGATGCTGGAAGCTTCGGATAAACTCGATTTTCAACCCAAAGCCCTGACCATTCCGTTGAAAGGTCCGATGGCTACGGAAACCAAACCACAGGATGTGTACTTGGTATTTGTCAGTCCCAGTAATGTTACGGGCAGTTTGATGGTGGTGATGGGTACGGAGTTTCTGATGGGTACGGAATAGGATGAAAGCAGGATAGTTCTAGGGTTTCCAATGTGATCCATGTACTTACCCATCTAAACGCGTATAGCTATAGAGTAAAGTGAGTCTAGGCGTTTGCTAAAAACGGAGAAGGGACTGTCTACGGATAGTGCCTTCTCCGTTTTTAGTTATACGCAAAGCTTTGCAATCGTGGAAATTCCAGAATTGGTGAGTACAAAGAATTAATTCAGGGCTACAAGTTCAATCGTAGGGTGCTCGGCAATGATTTCCAGGATCAGATCGAAATAGGTCGGTCCCGAGCCACTTTCCAGCTCCCTTAGCTTTTCTTGAAATAAGGAAACATTAAACGGAGATCCCGGCTGTAGTTTGGCTTCATAATAGGCTTTCGTCGTTTCATAGCCCAGGGCTTTCTGGCTGTGCGAGCTATGCTGCCAGACCAGCTGGATTTCGTCCTGATCCTTGAGGGCACCGAACCCACCGTACAACAAATCATTTAGGGCATCCAGACTCGGACCAATTTCCCAGTCTTCTTCCGCCATGAAGACCCGATTGATTTCCTGGTAAAAAGAAGGGAGGTCATTGATTGCCTGACCATTAAGGACGATTTGTTTTTTCATAAAATCTACGTTTTGTACGCGGGTGTAGTCGTCCAGCAAAGTATCCGGCTCCAGGTTAGGGTGAAGCAGTAAATGTCGCCCAGTATAAACCCCATTTCTACGGTCAATGTACGTTGCAGGGTAGACACCCTTGAATAGACTGTTGGAATCACAGAGGATTTAGAAAAGGAGCCTTTCAAAGTGAAAATTGATTTTTCATTCTGAAAAGGTAAGTGAACAACATATGGAAGTAAATATTTGACTATCAATTATATAAAATTCGATTAACGAACAGTATGCCCTTTTCAACCAAACCTAAATCAATGAACATGAGGTATGAACCTTACAGAAGATGAACTGTTTAGACCAATGCAAAAACCAGCTTTTTCAACCACTCGTTCGCTTACTATGAAACGGTTGGGAAAAGTATCGCGACTCAACCATCGCTGCAAACCGTATCCGCTCCGGGTAATCATTGGCTGTAGCCTGTGGATTGCGGTCGGACTAGCCCGTATTCTGGTTACGCTGATTGGGCCTTATCTGTAAACGGAGTGTTTCGCAATAAACCGTACCATTTTCGGCGATAAGTATCAAGGCTTTAATGCTGAAACTTTCAGGTTGTGAAACGTTCCCGGGCCTCCCTCGGTAAACAGTTCGAGCGACCCCGTACTGCTAGGTTGTGAAAACCCGATCCGTGAGCATGACTTCGCCTTAGTTGACGTATACCGCCAGCACCGGGGCGTCGGCAATGATCTGTAGCTTAACGACTCCTTTTTGAAGTTTTACCGGGACCTGCTCGACGCTGTGAAAGCGGGCGTTGAAATCGACTTTTCCGGAGCGACGGCGATCCAGGCGAACCGAGCCGTCCTGATAGAAAGTACCATTTCCTCGTTTCCGTTTCTGAACAAGCGTAATGCCTGCGTATGGGCCTGATCTGGCACCAGCTGTATAGCGGCCCTGCTGAATAGGCGAGCCGAATGTAGAGAAGAACCTACGCTTTCGGTGCACAATCCAGTAAGATTTCAAGGTTGCGGGAAATTGGGATCCGGTTCATGAGTAATCATAGCTGGTGCGGTTTAAAAGGGGGTGGGTGACTATTGACAAACGGGGTATTGACGAGGTTCCGGCGTATGTAGCTTGAAGGGATTTCACGCACTGGGGTAACCTCGTTTGTGCATCTATTTTCGAGGCAGGCTGAACGTATTGGCAGGGCAATCCGGACTCAGACCGTCCCTGTACTCGTTCTGATGGCAGGCAGTATTGTTAAAACCGGTAGCAGAGTTAAACAAGAGCACAAACCCGACCTTTTCGGTACTCATCTGCTTGAACGGAAGACCTCAAATTTAGGGGTCACAGTGTAGTTACTATTTCCCTAAATGTTCTAAAAATCTGTTAGTTACCTTTGTAAAGTACTTGTACAGCAGGGGAGTACGTGTACGTCTTCTGCTCCTTTAGGCAGGTTGAGGCACCTTAATGGCGGTTGGGGACCTCCTTCGTTGGTTTGAATTGGTTCATAAGGGGATAACTAATCAAATCAGCGGAGTTCCTGCCTGGAGGGATGTATGGATTCAGATTCCACCCAAAGAGGGTTATTTCAACAGTCCCCGGAACGTATCCGTGTCTTCTTCGGTACTGCTTACTTCTTCTTTTGATTCATCCAGTCCTTAATCAGTTGCGTAAGTGGTTCGAGCTTGACGGGCTTGATCAGATGCTGATCAAATCCGGCTTCCTGCGTACGCTGTTTGTCCTGATACTGTCCGTAACCGGTTAACGCAATAAGCAGGATAGAGTCGCCCCAGGGTTGTTGCCGAATGCGTCGGCAGGTTTCGTAGCCATCCAGACCGGGCATGCCAATGTCCAGCAGGATAACCTCCGGGTTAAGCCGTTCAGCGGCCTTGATTCCCGCGTATCCGCTGTTTTCGGAGTACACTTCATACCCTTTCAGCTCCAGATAGATACGCAGGGTCAGACAGGCATCCGGATTATCATCAACGACCAGAATCCGAAAAGGCGTGACAGTTTCCTCCGGATCCGTAACGATTTCATTGACGTGCGGCAGGTCGAGCGTTGGTAAGCAAACGGTGAAGGTACTGCCCTGACCCAGGCCCGGACTCTGGACTTCAATTCGACCCCCGTGCATTTCCGCCAGGCGTTTAACAACGGTTAACCCCACGCCCAAACCTCCCTGTGAGCGGGCCAGCGAATGATCTACCTGCACAAACAGATCAAAAATCGATGCCTGCTGCTCCTGCGTGAGTCCAATACCGTTATCCCGCACCTGGAGAATAGCCTGCTGTTCCTTGTGTTCCAGACTCAGCCATACCTGTCCTTCATCAACGGTGTACCGTACGCCATTAGTTAAAAGATTGGTTACCAGTTGAATCAGACGGGTATCATCACCTTCCATCAAAATTTCCGTGACCGGAAGGCTCACGTACAGACGACGTTGTCTGGACTGGTACAGCGGATTTGCGGCTTCCACCGCCTGTTGAACCAGTTCCACCAGGTTTACGCGTTCCTTTCGTAAGTCAATCTTGCCCTGACTGATCCGGCTTACATCCAGCAAATCATCGACCAGCCGTACCAGATGATCCGTCTGTCGATTCATCATTCCCAGTATACTTTGGGCTTTGGCATCGGTGGGGGTGGTGAGCGATAGTACCTGAAGGCCGTTGCGGATGGTGGCCATGGGATTTCGTAGCTCGTGAGCCAGCATGGCTAGAAATTCATCTTTCCGCCGAGCGGCTTCGCGAAGGGCCTCTTCTGCTACTTTCCGGTCGGTGATATCAAACATCACGCCGCTAAGCTGTACGGGAATGCCGTCTTCTTCGGCCGTAACTTTGCCGTAACCACTCATCCAGCGAACCTGTTCATCCTCCCGAATAATTCGAAACTGCTCATCGTAAGGAACTCGCTGTTCGATGGTTTGATTAAGCTGGGCAATAATACGGTTCCGATCGTCGGGGTGAATGTGATTTAAAAACAGCCCGGATTTTTGTTCCCCGGTTTGCACCTCTAGTCCCAACAATAGAAAGTGCTGTTCATTCCAGTAGACGCGATCCGTCGGTAAATGCCACTCCCAGGTAGCCATTTCAGCGGCTTCAACGGCCAGCCGGGTTCGGGTTTCGAGTTGCAGCCGAGCCGCTTCTTCCTGTTTACGTAAGGTAATATCCCGGCTAATTTTGGTGAAACCCTGAAGATGACCCTGTTCATCACGAATGACAACCGTGATTTCATTGACCCAGAATCGTTCGCCGTTTTTTCGTATTCGCTGGGTTTCCTTTTCGGTATGCCCGATGCGGCTTGCTTCGACTAATTCCTGCTCCAGATCGCCAGCGGCCAGTCCTTCCGGCGTGTAGAAGATCGCGATCGGCTGACCGAGTATTTCTGCCGCCGAAAAGCCTTTCACCCGTTGGGCTCCTTCGGTCCATTCAGCAATGATGCCGTTCGGGTCAATGCGAAAATGGCGTAATCGGGCAAGTTCTGAATAAGTACCCGGTACCGCTCTTCGTTCACGCGTAAAGCCGATTCCGCCCGCTGCGTGACCTCATCTTTTAACCGAAGGTTTTCCAGTTCCGCCCGTTTCCGCTGGGTAATATTGTCAGTGTTCATGACGAACCCATCGCCCATTTTGACCAGGGTCAGATGAAACCAGTCTTTCAATTGTTCAAAGTCATAAAACTGTTCATCGTCGATGGTAATACCGGTTTCGGTTACCTGAACGAACTTCTCAAACAAACCAGCTTCGTGTACGCCGGGGTTCATTTCCAGCAAACTTTTTCCGATCACGTCGCCATTTTGTTGTACGGCCAGCTGGTTATTCATGATCCAGACAAAATCAACAATCTTTCCAGACGAATCCCGAACGGCTTCAAAGGCCTGAATGCTGTACAAACAGCTGTCGAGGATCGTCTGTAAGTGTTCCTTGGTCGTAGCTAATTCCAGTTCGGCCTTTTTGCGGGCAGTAATATCGGTAGTGGTCGTGGCTACACCATCGTCTACCTTAACCGTAGATTGGTAAAACCACCCATCGAATTGCTCATAGACATAATGGCGTTCGGATTGGTCCGGTATACCCGTTTCACAGACCCGTTTGAACGTATCGAATATGCCCGCTTGTCGAACTCCCGGTTGCAAGGTCAGCAGACGTTCACCAATGACATCGCCGTAGCGTCGCTCGCTGGCTTTATTGTTAAGTACCCAGGTAAAATCAATAATCTCTCCTGCTTCGTCACGAACGGCTTTAAATACCTGAATCATCTCCAGCGTACTATTCAGCGTGGCCTGAAGGAGTTCCCGGCTTTCGACCAGCTCGAAGGTTCGTTCACTGACCTGTTGTTCCAGGCGTAACTGGTACGATTGATGAGCTTCCAGTAATTCTTCTTCGGCCTGTTTTTTCTGACTGAGATCTATCGTAAGTCCCAGCCATTTTTTAAGCGTCCCGTCTGGATTAAGAATCGGAGTAGCCCGTAGGTTGGTCCATCGCCAGCCTCCTTCGGGATGCTGTAACCGGAACTCCCCATCCATGGGTTTCTGCTCAAGCAGAGCCTCCTGCCATTGCCGATGAGCTTCCGACCGATCATCCGGATGGACGGTGCTGGTCCAGCCTTTCCCCAACCAATCCTGATACGTTTGACCCGTATATGCTCGCCAACTGGGCGAATCAGCAAGTACCCTGCCCTGAGCGTCCGTTTCCCAGAACGTCTGGGTCAGGGATGCCAGTAAGAGCTGACATTCCTCCGCACTAGGAAGAGCAGCCGACTGAGATTGATTTGAAGGATTCATACATGGAGGTGATGCATTAAAGGAAGAACGGCTATCCCAAACAGTCAAACCTTTTCAGTTCCACCTTAAGCAGTGACTATAAACGATTAGGGCAGGGGGGAAGTTTTAAGAGGCCTGGGGCAAAAGCTCAAAATTTGTTAAAATAATTTGTTCAGTAGCGATGAAGCCGGGTGCAGTGGGGCGGAAATGGGAGGAATTACCTAGCTTCCCATCGTTTGACAAGATCCTTTGCTAGGAAACCATTTCTTGCTCTCGCTGGCTTACTTTCCATCAGCCTGTTTTCATGTTCCAAATCGTCTCAACCTACTTTAAAGGCAAAAATGAGCAATGAAACGCTGTATGAATTAACGTATGCTCCAGATGGTAAATCCACTGCTGCCGGCGTATGGGGGGCTGTACGCCTTTGGGACCTGGAAACCCGGCAGGCCACCGATTATCCGACCAAAGTAAAAAACGATACACCTCGATGGGTAAGTTTTTCGCCCGATGGCCGCTGGATGGCCGTGGGTACGTTCAGAGGAGTACGGGTTTGGAGTGTACACCCAAAATCGCACCATGATTATGACTTGTCTTTAGGAAACGCTACCCCGCGACGGGTTCATTTTTCACCGGATGGCCGAACCTTTGCTACGGCTGCTTTGGGGGGGTATAATAGTGTGGTCTTTACCCGATAGTACAACGAAAGGTAACCAGTAACAGGCCTTGGCAACGAGCCCGCTACGGCCTTTTCTGTTGGGGAACGGAGGCGTGGCCTATTCATACCTCCCTTCTCATTCAAGTCCTAATCAGCCGGAACGAATACACTGCCACCCATCCCAAAGGTATCCCTAGAATCCGGGTAAAAGTAAAAAAAACGACGTTCTACCTGTCCATTGTTGAATTTCAGGGTAATGACGTGTTGATCCAGTTGATACGTACCCGCCAGATCTTTGTTGCTATACGCAGAAACATTAGCATCGGAACCACCGCCAGTGGACGCCAGCCGAAACTGACCAGTAGGCAGAAAAGTGATCCGTTTCATGGAAACCACTACGGAGCTGCCGCCGAAAGCTACATTTCCGCCACCGCTAATCGACTTAAAACTCCCCGAGAGTTTCTCGCCGGGTTTCGCGGCTACGGCCACGTGCCAGTGGTTCCAGTCACTGGTCTTGCCATCGCTCTCCTGAATTACGATTTTGGAGCCCTGCTTTTTCCAGCGGCCCCATCTTTTCGGTTCAGTCTGACGGGAGGCGGGTACGTCCAGATCGTAGGGGGGCACGTCGGGGTATTCGTAGACTGTTCCGTCCCTGAGAAACAAATACGCTTCGTAATTCTGCGTAACGAATCCGCCTACGCCAAAACCCGTTTCCAGGTGCATGTAAATACCTTGAATCTGAGCCGGGGTAAGTCCCTTTCCCGGTGCAGTCAGCGGCGTTTCAGGCCGTTTGGCACGGCTTCTCTTTTCGGGTTTATTCTTTGAAGCAGCCGAGGAATGGGATACCTTACTAACCGCTGTGAAGTGCTTAATCGCTTCGCTCAGATAAGGTTTGAAAAATTTGGCATCCGCATCGGTAATGATACGGGCCCAGTGCATTTGTCCTGCCTGTTCAGTCGCCATATACGCAACCACCTGAGCCCGGCCCTGATTCATGATTGCCCCCGTAACATTCTGAACGGGCCCGGTATGGTTATACTGCAGGGGCCGAACCTGTTTACCTAGCGTAGAAATATCCTTCTCCGCTTTGTTCCTGAGCCAGCTTTGCGTGGATTGAGTACGAGTCTCCGGCGGGTACAGGGCGTACAGAAACATTCGGTTAGCAGGTAAATCAGGCGGGCTCATTTCAAGGGTGGTCCCGTGCTGACGGCTCGACCATCCCGAAGGAGGCGTTTGACCCACACAAATCTGAATCAACAGAACAAAAAACAGTACGTATCTCATGGGCAATCGTTGAGGTTACCCGGCAAAGGTACAGATGCTCGCTAAAACAGTCGGTACAGTCTGCATGGTCGTTACATAATTGGAGATTGCATGGGAGCCCTTGTAGGGCGGATCTCATGATCTGGATGTTTTCGAAGGTACCTGAAATAACTAAGGGTAGCGAAATCATTCCTGATCACATTTTTACTTAATCTTTGAGTTTGACGTGATCCGTCTGAGTTACGTTATCCTGATCAAACCCTAGAGCCAACTGGTGAAGCAAAAAACCGAATCCGCCGTCACTTACTCCCATCGAATAGGCCTAGGTATTAACAGCATCTTTTTTCCAAACGCATCGGCCGTAGTGATCCGGCTCGCCCAGCAGGGCTTTAATCTGAGTGGTATCTTTTCCCAGTAAAATCTCGCTGTCAATTAGATCCTCAGCCATTTGAAACCGTTTGGCGGTTTGGGTTGCCCAAAGTTCAGCCTCAAAATCCAGATTTGGCGTGTAGCTGATAGCCTTAAAAAAGAAAAGGACTAGGGTTACGTAGAGTATGGGTGTGGCCGCAATCGTGAAATCCATATGACTCCCTGACGGGTAACGGCGTCCACTTTAATAGCCGCCGTACCTGGCCACCGAAAAAAGAAATAATGGCTTATTCCCAATACGAACAGTGTTACATGGACCTCAAAACCAAGGCCAAAAAGGGCGGGTAATGTAAACAAAATCATATAGGGCGGATAGATGTGGTGCGGAAAGTTAAAATTAGTCCCCTTTCTTCCGGTCAATGCTTACAAATAAGATCGAATCAATAGTATATTCATTGTTTTTCAGTACTTTAGAATTCTCATTCAAAGCAGTGCTTTGGAGCAAACTCAGGCTGAGTAATGGCTAGTCTGCCCAGGCAAAGCGGCTTCAGTGCCAGGTCTTCTTACGAAACAGTACTAGTTCTTGCCTTTTTAAGTACGCTTTTCGAGTCTCCGCCCTTCCAGTACGCGTTTTACAGCATTCTCCTATCTTAACATGTAACCCTATGCTCACCACATTTAAACGCGGGTACGAAAAGGCCCGATTCCAGACCATTCCGGCTCTGGTTATCCTGTTGATTGTTACCGTTTCGGGCTGTGTCAAAGACCACAACCCCAAACCGGAGTTTCAGTATCTGGTCAAAGCCGACGCCATCGCTCAGGTTTCCGTCAATGAAGTCAAACAACGAGCGTCTATTCTGGCTCCCATCGTGCAGTACGGCGTTACTGCTTATCGCATTACGTATCAAACTCTAGGCGTTGACCAGAAACCAGTCCAGGCCTCGGGCTTAATCCTGCTACCCGTTGGCTATACGGGCGACCTTCGCGTCCTTAGTTTCCAGCACGGTACCATCACTACTCAGGAGGAAGCTCCATCGTCATATCTACCCGTCGGCAACATGGAGGCCTACGGAGCGGGTACGCTGGCAGCCTCGCTGGGTCAGGGTTATCTGGTCGTTATGGCCGATTATCTGGGTTTTGGGGAGAGCAAGGCACTGCCGCATCCGTACCAGCATAAGGCCAGTCTGGCTTCGTCTACGCTGGATATGCTTCAGGCGGCCCGTGAGTTTGCGAACAGTAAAGGAATCAAACTTCAGAAAGGTGTACGCCTGGCGGGTTATTCCGAAGGAGGATACGCGACACTGGCCCTGCACCAGGCTCTCGAACAACAGACGTCGAGTGAACTCACGGTGTTGGGAAGCTACCCGGGGGCGGGAGCTTACGACATGCTGGCAACGGCCGAATGGGTGGTGAGTCAGGACAAAGATCTACCCATATTTGCCTCGGCTTACTACATGTGGGTGCTGCTTACTTATAATCAGCTTTACGGCATCAATACTCCTTTGACGGATTTTCTTACGCCCGGCAACGCAACGAAAGTAGCGGCTGCGATAGCTACGGGTAATCCTCTGGCGGCTGATGTGGATTTAAATCCTACGAAACTATTCTCAAGTTCCTTCATTGCGGGGATTAAAAATAAAACCAATCAGCCGTTGATTAAAGCCTTACAGGCAAACAACGTTTACGACTGGAAACCGAAGGCTCCCGTACTCTTTCTGCACGCCACGGGGGAC
This sequence comes from Siphonobacter sp. BAB-5385, assembly GCF_002261125.1. NCBI lineage: Bacteria > Pseudomonadati > Bacteroidota > Cytophagia > Cytophagales > Cytophagaceae > Siphonobacter > Siphonobacter sp. BAB-5385. The sequence continues at coordinate 38,289 of NZ_NMPS01000031.1, forward strand.
GATATTGTTCCGGTGTTGAATACGGAACTAGCGGTGAAGGCCATGCAGGCCAAAGGAGCTACCGTGGCTTTTCAGGCCTTGGGCACGGCTGGCACAACCCATCGGGAAGGAGCACAACTGTATCTGGCAGCCATGGTACGTCTACTGACCACTCCCTAAAACTGCCATTGAATACACCCATTTGATTGTATTCATATTTTAAACGAAATAGTAAGGGCTAGCAAACTTTTTGCTAGCCCTTACTGTCAGAGGCTTATGTGTCTGAAATGACTTTTCCTGAAACAGTTTCCTGACCTGGCTGGATGAGATCCTGACCGATTTATGCGGGATGAAAGCAGTATAGACAGATCGAGCCAGGCAGGCGTTGACCGTCACTCGCTTTCGTTTTATTTCTGTAAGTAGGGGAAGAAAACCTGAAAGGTAGCTCCCTGGCCCGGCTGACTATGGGCCGTAATAGCCCCGCCCATGCTGGTTACAATCTTTTCACTAATGGCCAGACCAATGCCATTCCCACTGTACGCACTCTTACTGTGCAGACGCTGAAAAATCTGAAACATTCGGGACAAATATTCGGGATCGAAACCAATGCCGTTATCGATCACATCAACGCGTAGGTACTGATGGGCTTTTTGAGCAGGATGAATCTTTAGCGAAAGGTCACTCGCAGCAACTAGGGTTGAAGTAAGCTGGATATGAGGAATAGTCGCGATGCCCGCCCGATCGACCCGGCTGAATTTGAGGGCGTTGGATAAAAGGTTCTGAAAGAGCCGAATCAGCAATTGCCGTTGTCCCCAAACGATGGGCAATGGTTCAATGGAAAGTTTAGCCTGGGATTCCTTTAGCCCTAATTCCAGTAACTGAACGACTTCCTGCAGTACCTCGTCCAGGGGTACGGGTTTGGGCGTGCTCACTTTGGAGGGAACCTGTGAGAATTCCAGCAAAGCCTGCATAAGCTCCGACATCCGCCGGGCAGAGGCCTGTACGCGGTTCAAATAGTTTTCGGCTACCAGATTTTCATCGGGTAGTTGCGGACGAAGTAAATCGACAAATTGCTGAATTTTACGCAGGGGTTCCTGCAAATCGTGACTGGCTACGTAAGCGAAACTCTGGAGTAGTTCGTTCGAACGGCTGAGTTGAATGTTAGCCTGACTGAGTTGTTCGTTATTCCGGGTCAATACCTCGGCCATAACCTGCGATTCTTTCCGGCGACTTTCAATCTCCTGACGACTGATTACTATTTCGGTAACATCCGTGGCCACAACTACAATATATTCCTGACCCAGCCTACCTCGCAAGGGTGCGTAAACGAAACTGATGTAGGCGAGTTCCAACTGACCATTTCGGTCAAAATAAGCAGGTTGTTCCTGGCCACTCACCGGCTGATGCGTTGTCCGGACCTGCTCGAGCAATTCTTCCAGACCCAGTCCCGCAATGCCCGGAAAAGCTTCAAACACCGGGCGATTCAATACCTCTTCCACAGGTCTACTCAATTTCCATAGTTCCTGAAAGGGAGTATTCGCAAAGCGAAGCTGGTGCGTAGGACCTTCCAGCAGGGCAATGCCCAGGGGAGCCTGTTCAAAGAAAAGCGATAACCATTGATCGACGGGCTGATTTTGATGTTCAACCCTGGGTTTTACTTCCTGACAAAGACCTGTTAAAATAGAATGTTGCTCATTTTTAGCGAAATACCGCTGTCCCCACCATCGAATCCATTTGATCTGATTAGAGGAATGGATGATTCGAAAGGTCTCGTCAACCGGTTCTGATCTATGCAAAAGGCTTTCCCAGGCCTCGCTTAAAATACGTTGATCTTCCGGATGAATACGCTCAAGCAGTTGCTGAATAGTGAAGGAATCAGCATCACCGGGTAAGCCCAGTAATTGGTGGCCCAGCGGGTCCGTTTGTAATGCTTCGGTGAGGGGGTTTATTCGCCAGACTCCCAGACCAGCTGCCTGTAAAGCTAAAGTGGGGTCTAAACGATCCCCGGAAAAAGCGTCTAGTCGCTGATCATTATTCATGCAGGAAAAAGAAGCAACAAAGTGTTGCATATTGATAACGAACTAGGCACTTTAAAGTTTCAAAAAGATTGAGACAGCACTAGGCCTGGAGAGGTAGTATCCCTGGTTAATGTTTTATTTTCGTAAACAAGTTGCTGTCTCATGAGTGATTAAGCAGGCTGACTTAAAAATTCCTCCTTGCGGATCTCATAAAACGAATGACGCAAAATTAAGCTAGCCGCCACATTGGCAATGATGCCCGCCAGCAGGAAATAGAAAATGGCAGAATGCCGGTCCGTCATTTCCAGTACCAAAATGGCCGACGTAAAAGGCGTACGCGTCACGCCCGTGAGGAAACCAATCATACCCACCAGAATGAGCAGATTATGGTGTTGGACCTGAACGGGAATGACATATTCCAGCAACAGCGAGCTGAGCATTGCTCCGGAAGACAAAGACGTGGCAAAAATCCCCGCCGCTCCACCTGCCGAAAACGACAGGGCATTGCCAATAAATCGAACCGGAAAAGCGTACCACGCAATGTGTTCCGTGCCTTCGAATAATGCCTGATTAATCAATTCTTTTCCGGAACCCATGGCCTGTACGCCCGAGAAAAAAACAATCGTTGCAAACAGCAGGCCCAGTCCGGTTACGAATACGAGTTGTTTAGTCAGGCCCGGAAAACGTTTCCGCAGCGAAGAAATCAGCAGTAATAGTTTGGTAAAGGCCGAACCCGCCAACCCCGTAACAAAGGCAATGCCGATGACCAGCCAGATCGACTCCAACGGCAGCCGAGTAATTTTTGGAAAGCCCAGAAACAGATACGGACCCAGCAAAAACTGACTCGTTATCCCCGCAATAATTACGGAACTGAGTACGGCCGTCCGGAAAACGGCGAGATGAGCTTTGGTTAACTCTTCGACTACATACACGATACCGCCGAGTGGCGTGTTAAACGCCGCCGCTAGTCCGGCCGCTCCTCCCGTCACGATCATGACCCGTTGCGAGACTTTATTCCAGGTTTCGGGTACAAGCCGGTAAATGGTTTCAAAGATGGACCCGGCAATCTGAAGCGTTGGGCCTTCCCGTCCAGTAGCACCCCCGCCGAGGAGCAAGACCAGATTACTCGCCACTTTTACCAGTGCAATGCGGATGCTGAGCAATTTATCTACTTTCCAGTGAGCCTTCGTCTCGGCCAAATCTACCGCGGCCATGAGTTGTGGAATGCCACTGCCCGAAGCCGTTGGAGCGAGGTAATGGGTGAGCAACCAGGCTCCGCAAAAACAGAGGGGCGTCGTCAAAAAGATCAGATACGGATGGTTTTGGTACCAGTGCATCCCCGTGTGCTCGACGAAAGCAAACACTTTTTCGTACCCTACCGCCATTAATCCGACTAAAACCGAAGCGATCCACAAAGGAGCGGCTCGCAAAGGTGCCGTGGATAGATTATGTGTAATCAGCCAGTGGTTAATTTTTTGTACACCCGTACTTCGGCTGACGCGTTTGAGATACTTTCGTAAGCGTATCTCCCATTCATTCAAGTGATATTTGCCCCTCATCATCATAGATACATGATGGCTCGAAGGTACTAAGGTTTAATGGGAGGGAACAAATAGAATTGTTTTTAAGTGAAAAGTATAGGTAAACGATCGATTCTGCTCCAGAAGAAATCCGATTCTAGAAACTTCCCAATGCCTTTCGAAATACCGATCAGGTCATACCGTCAAAATTCCTTAAAAGAAAAAGGAGCCAGTACTTACCAGCTCCTTTTTCTCAGTATCCATTTGATCCGTAATCCGCTGCGTTACTGATGGCATCCAGAAAGCTTTGGGGAATAGGTCGTACGGTATGTCTGGATTCGTTGAAATCAACGCTCACGATGGGGTTCGTCGATTGCAGGTACGACTTGGTCAGTTTACCCATCCGTTTCAGATCATACCATCGCCAGTGCTCGCCGGTTAGTTCGCGGGCCCGTTCGTTCACCAGAAAATCCAGCGTGACCTGATTAGGCGTTACCGTGATTTCACTTTCGCGACTGGCCAGGGCAGCCCGTTTGCGAATGGTGTTGACGTAATCCGTCGCTTTCGCCTGATTGTTGAGATACAGAGCCGCTTCTGCGGCAATCAGATAAATGTCGCCCAAACGAATAATGGGAATATCGCCCATCCAGTACTGATTCGTATAGGCAAATGGCTTGCTCGAAAACTTCCGCATCGCCGGATAAATGTTGATCAGGTTCGGGTAGTTCGCCGGAATCTGAGCGGTCGTTTTGTAATTGCCCGTAAGGGGATCAAACAGATCGCTCGGGTCGGCTACCAGATAAGGTAATTTACTTTTGGTGGCTTCATCAATCGTCCAGTTGGGCGTAAAGACGGCCAGTCCCTGATCGTTGGCCATGTTGGTTTCTTCTTCGAGTTGCGTCGTAATGGGCAGGAAGGGACTGGTGTAGGGGGCCGTAGTACCCAGAATAACCTTCCCAACCACGGACGGATCTTTCCGGTAAGCCGTAGCCATCGCGGCGGTGATCGTTTTGTTCGCGTTGGCGTAAAACTTATACGTAAACGTCTCTTTGAACCGCGTGTCGGGCGTGTTTTCCTGCGGCTCGAAAATGCTGGTGAGCAGGTACTTGCTGGGTTTGTAATAGCGGGAGTTGGCCCGTCCGTACAGGACACTGGTTTCGCGGGTACCCCATTCGGCACCCCGACCACCCAGTTCCGGCAGGTAGTACTGCCGCGTACGGCCCCGGTTGTACTGCTCGGGATTCAGGCCTGAGGATGGATCAATGGCCTGGAGGAACAGCGACTCGGTGTTAGTTTTGTTATTGGCTCCGTCCCACAATTTGCTGAAACCCGAACGGCTGGCGTCGCTCAGATACAGGGCACAGCGAAAGGTTGCCGCATTGTTGATGAGTTGTTCGGCCGTTTCCAGGGCCAGACGGGCGTAGGCTTCTTTTTCGCCCAGACGGGTGCGTTGCAGGTACACTTTCGCCAGTAACCCGTAGGCCGCTTTCTTGCTGACCCGACCGCGAAGGGACTGCGTGTAGGGCAAATGCTCACAGGCAAATTTCAAATCAGCAATGATGGAATCGTAAAATTCCGCTTCGGGATTCCGCACCGGACTTAGCTCCACGCTACCTTCCGCCGCCGATGTCTTTGACAGGGTTACGTTACCAAACTGCTCGACGAGGTTAAAATTGGCATACGCCCGAATGAAGTACGCCTCGGCAATTTTGGCGTCCAGCTCCGCCTGCGATGCGTAGCCTTTTACATTTTTCGAGTAATTAATGGCTGTGTTACAGTAGTTTACCAGCGAATACAGGCCGTTCCAGATCACCCGAACGGTACCCGTCGTCGTGTTGAGGGTGTTGTTATACAGCAAAAGCCCGATGTCATTGTTACCGACGTTCACCCAGCTATCCGTACCCGCCTCGGTGGGGCCGATCAGATCCACTTTTCCGTGAAAAAAGTACAGGTCGGTGTAACAGCCGTTGATGGCCCCCTCCAGGCCCGCTTTGTCCGTCAGTACCCCTTCCACGGGTAAGCCGGCGGGGTTGTATTCGCCCAGTTTCTGGCAGGAGGCGAGCGTCCAGATGGCTACGAAAATCAGTGTATATACTCGCATACGAATGGTTTTTAAAAGGAGAGGTTCACCCCCAGAATGATTTGTTTGAAGAGCGGAAAGGAATCCGAGCCGCCTGATTCCGGATCAAACCCTTTCAACAAAGGACTTCTCGTGAAAATCAGTGGATTATAGATCGTGCCGTAGAACCGCATCCGTGATAAGCCCAGGGTATTCTGCAGGGGCTTGGGCAGGGTATAGCCCAGGGTAATATTCTTGACTTTTACGTACGAGCCATCCACGTAATTGAGGGCCGAAACGAAAGTGTTACTAAAAGCCGAACCCGGTTGCGGGAAATCATTCGTCGGATTCGTAGGCGTCCAGTAGTTGTAGGTTTCGGGCTGGGAAATCGTATTCCAGTAACCCAGTCCGGTCGCATTGATCGTATGGCCGAAACGCATATTGACGAACACGGTCAGATCAAAGTTTTTATAAGCAAACGAATTCTGAATCCCCATGAGCCACCGGGGGTTCGCACTGCCCACAATCATCCGATCGGCTGCTGAATAGGCATGTACCCCGTTGTCGGATTCGCCATTGGCATTGACTCGCGGGACGGTTTGCAGCCGAATATCGCCGGGTTTAGCTCCGTACAGGCGAGCCTGAGCACTGTCTGCCGTTTGCCAGATGCCCGTTTTCTTGTAATCGTAAAAGGTGCGAAGCGGCGAGCCAACGAAGAGGTTTTCCGAGATGAGCGAAGTGGCACTCTGAGCGTTTCCCAAATCAATACTAACCAGTTTTTCACGGGCGGCCGTAAAGGTTACGGTGGTGTTCCACTGAAAATCCTTCTTTGCCATGGTGCGGAAAGAGGCGGTCAGTTCTAACCCTTCGTTCTGTGTTTTGGCAATGTTCAGCACTTTCGTGTACAGGTTTTTCGCGTCGAAACCACCGGCCGTCGAAGGCAGATTGCGTTTGTACAACACCCCATCTGTCCGCGTCCGGTAGAGGTCGGCCGTCAGGTCAATTCTGCCGTTGAATAGGGAGAAATCGACGCCGAAGTTGGTAGTATACGACTTTTCCCAGGTAAGATCTGGGTTGCCCAAAGCCTGTTTCAGCACGTAGATGGGCAGAATACTCGAACCGCCCAGCGACAGGTTAGACCCCGCCGTTTTGGATACCATTTCCGAAATGCTCTGGTACGGCGAAATGTTGTTATTCCCTGTAACCCCGTAGCTGAACCGAACCTTCAAATCATCAATCCAGGTCTTGACACCTTCCATGAATTTTTCATCACTGGCCCGCCAGGCCACCGATACCGAAGGGAAAGACGCCCAGTTGCGGTACAACTGCGAAGCCCCGTCCCAGCGATTGGATAAAGTCAGCAAATACTTGCTCCGATAGCTATAGTGCAAACGTCCGGCGTACGACATCCGGCTGGTTTCCGAATACCCCGTCGAACGGTTGCTGACGGTATTGGCGGCTCCGGTGTTGTAAAACTGGTAGTAATCAAAATCCAGACCATTGACTGAAATGTTGGACGTTTCCGTCTGCGTCTTCGCCATCGAAGTGATCGCCGTGGCGGTTAACTGATGGTCTTTGGGCAGATTCAGGTTGTAGGTTGCGTAGGTTTCCCAGATGTACGAATAGCCAATACCGTTGGAGTAACTCGCTTCCTTGTTTACCCGTCCTTCCGATGCTGGATTATAGGCTCGTTCGCTCTGGAAAAAGCCATCCCGCGAACCCGATGCCGTCAGACCCAGGTTGGACCGGATGGTCAGGTTATCGAGCGGCGTTAATTCGACGTAGGGATAAATATTGACATTCAGGCTTTTGGAATTGTCTACGTACACGCCGGGAGCGTAATTGGCAATGGGGCTGATGGTAGAATTGCTTTCACCCAGGGGCCGGAGTCGAACGGTGCCGTCTTCATTGTACGCTTCACCTACGGGAGCCACACTATACGCTTTGTTCACCCGGCTGGCGGTGGCATCGGTATTACGGGCCGTCAGTACGGTCTGAATCCCGGCTTTAAACAGCTTGCTGAACTTCACATCCATGCCGGTACGCAGATTGAGAATCTTGGCTTCGTCGAATTGGTAAATCCCCTTTTCCCCGATGTAACCCATGGACAAATAGGCCTGTACTTTATCCGTGCCGCCCCGCAGGGAAACGAAGTGGTTTTGCTGAACCCCGGTTTTAAGCGTTTCATCCACCCAGTTTACCCAGCGGCCCTGTTCGACCAGATTACGCACTTCCACGGACGAAACCAGATCGACGAGGTTATCGGTGTAGGTGCCCCGTTCGGTAAAATAGCGGTCTTTCTGGTACTGAATCCAGCGGTTGCCAGTGAGTGGTTTGGGAAAACGGGCGAAACCGTTGATGCCGTAATAGCTATCAACGTCAATCTGTAATTTTCCGGCTTTGGCCTTTTTGGTAGTAACAATGATGACCCCGTTGGCTCCGGCCACGCCGTAAATGGACGTTGCCGCCGCGTCTTTCAGGACATCAATGTTTTCAATATCATTGGGATTCAGGGCATTGATATTTCCCGGTACGCCGTCGATCAGGTACAGCGGCGTTTGTCCCCCGGAAATGGAGCGGTTCCCGCGTAAGAGAATGTTGGGCGTAGTGCCAGCCCGACCGCTACCCCGTTCAATATCCAGACCCGCCACGCGGCCCTGTAGGGCTTCGACGGGATTCGTTACCGGACTTAGGGTGATGTCGGCGGCTTTCACGCTGGAAACGGAACCGGTGAGGTCTTTTCGGCGAGTGGTACCGTAACCGATGACCACTACTTCGTCCAGAGCACTAGGTTCGGGTTGCAGGGAAACATTCAGTGCGGTTTGATTCCCCACCAGCAACTCCTGGCTTTTGTACCCCACAAAAGATAGAATCAGCGTGACTTCGCCGTCGGGAATACTCAGCTTGAACTCCCCCTGTACATCGGAGTTGGTACCCCGCGTCGTGCCCTTCACGATGATGCTGACGCCCGGCAATGCTTCGCCTTTTTCGTCCTTCACCGTTCCCTGAATCTGGCGATCCTGAGGAGCCTTGGGTGACTCTACTACCTCGGCTACGGTAGCGAGTGTGGGCGTATTGATGGGAACTGTCGTTTTTTCGGGGAAAGTTGAGGTCTGTTCCTGCGGCTTGCGGCTGCGTACAATCATGTATACCCCGTCGCTTACTTTTTTGAAGCCGAGGGCATTGGGTTGCAGCAGTCGCGTCAGGTTTTCTTCGAGCGAACGTTTGCGATCCACTATTGCCGGATCAACGGGCAACTGCACCAGTCGATCTTCAAAAATGATGTTGACCCGGTAGGTACTCTTTAGCTGCATCAACACATCCCGCAGGGTCGCGTTGGGTTGGCGGGTCATCTGATTCGTAACAAAGGAAAATCCGGGCCCCGTCTGTGAGTGGGCCGACACCTGCGAACAGACGGATAGGGAAACACAGACCAATAGCGATCTTCGAGCTCGCCGGGAAAGCAGTCTCATACACAAAAATAGGTTTAGGGTTAGCGTCTAGTCTTTGAAAACAATCCGGTTGTCGTGACGGGTGAAATTGATGGCGAATAGTTCGGCGATAAGCTCCAGGGTGGCTTCGGGGTTTTCGGCGGGTAAGAGGCCCGTAGCCGTTCGACTGGCAAGTTCCGGATCATTGATTTCCACTTCGAAGCCATAGGTTTCTTCGAGAATGGACGCCAGTTCCCGGAGGGAGGTTCGGTTGAGCGTGAGGTGATGGTCTTTCCAGGAGGCGTATTGCTCCGGATGGGCGGTGTGCGAGCGACTGAGTTTTCCCGACGGATTCATGACGACCAGATCGCCGGGCTTCATCACGAGCGGAGAAGCCTGCGGAGCCTGCTTCATCTGTAAGGCCACTTTTCCGGATCGGAGGGTAACCTGCGAGCGACGGCTGCGGGCAAAAACGGTAAACTGGGTACCTAAGACGTTCACTTCCAGACCACTGGGAATGGAAACGATGAAAGGCTGATGCTGCGGCGTATGTTCAATCTGAAAATCAGCTTCGCCCCGCAGTTCGACCCGACGCGTACCTTCGCCGAAGCCAAATCGCGGATAACGCAGGGAAGAGTTGGCATTCAGGGTAACGCTTGAACCGTCTTCAAAGGAAATTTTCCGGGTTTCACCGTATCCCGTTTCACTCGTCTGGTAATAAATCAGGTTCCGAATGGCCGGAAAAGATACGCCGAGGAAGGCAACGACCAGCACGGCCGCAATCAGCCGAATCGAAGTCCGGTTCCACCAGCGGGTGGGCGTATCATCGGTTTGAAGGATCGATTCCGGCTCGGGTTCCTGATGAAGCATTTGCTGCGTACGCTGAAAAGCATCCTCCCACGAAGCTCGGCCCTGTAGGTGGTTTAGCTCCCATTCGTGCAGCCACTGGTAGTACTGTTCGTGGTTGCCAGCATCCTTCAGCCAGTCTTCAATGACTTTCTTTTGAAGGGGTGTAGCCCGACCCGCGAAATAATCGTGCACCGTGTTTTTAATGACCTGGTCTTCCATGGTAATCGGTTGGCTTTCAATAGGTGGTTGGGATGAAAGAGATTAGCTAAACCACTGTAGCAGAATAGTGATTGTTAGTATAGCCTTGCGAAGCTGACTCAGTGCTTTGGCCATGTGAGCTTCTACGGTTTTCAGGGACAGGTTCAATTCGGTAGCGATTTCCTTGTTTTTCTTTCCCTCAAACCGGCTCAACATGAAGACCCGCTGACATTGGGCGGGAAGCTGCAAAATGGCCTGATCTATTCGCTGATACAACTCATCATACTCGATCAGGGATTCGGGATTGTTCGCCTCCGAGAGGTGTTCGGAAGATTCCGGGGAAGTCGTATTTTTCTCTTCTTTCAGTTCATAACGAACGTAGGTATACGCCCGATTTCGCACCGCCGCGTACAAATACGAACGAAACGTACCCTGCATGGAGTCGTAGGTATTGCTCTTCCAGAAATCATGAAATACATCACATACAATATCCTCCGCCTTTTCTCTAGTATACACAAAGCGTAAGGCATGGCTGAACAAAGGCTGATAATACAGACGAAACAGAGCTTCAAAACCTTTCCCGGTAGACTCGGTAAAGGCGGCTCGAATAAAATGTTCGTTATCAATCACTTTGGACGGTTCCGGTTGCAGACGCTCTTCCCGCAAAGAAGTTTCTGAACTAGAAAGCTTTTCTACCAATCCCATTAGCTACAGATGAGTCTTTACTAGGGTGACAAAGAATACCCCCCATACCCTTAGTACTCAACTCGAAATATTTTAATAAAAACTTCGTGAAGTAATATAATTGATTTGGTATAGGTGATTTACGTGGAAATCAGTTAGGTACCTATCAAAAGCAACCCCCAAAGGAGTCAGGCATTCCTTTGGGGGGGGTAGACGGGTTTCATCTGTATCTAAATTATTGGTAGGAAAGGGCAAAGAAACTAAATACGGCAGGTTCGGTTGTCGTACCCTGATGCAGTAAGCCGGGTCGTGGACTGCGGTCCCAGGGTGGCAGAAAGCTTCCATCATATACGCCGGAGGTAGTGGTGAGTTCGTTCCATTTTTTACCGTCCGGACTCCAGTAAAACTTTATATGGGAGCCGTCTTTCACGTCCATTTTAAGTTGAACTGCTTTTGCTGCAGCAATCGACTCCTGCCGGAGAACTTGCCGCTGATCTTTTTTCACTTCCCAAACCTGCACCTGATTGCCCTGAATGCCGATGCCTACGGCTTGTCCGGCATCCCCGTAGAGCACCAAGCCTTTCAAGGCCGCGTTTTGATTGACGACTTCGGTGGTCATGGTATAATCACCCAGCAGCGGTCGAATCGTCAACGCCGTACCGGAAAGGTTGTTTGCAAGGGATTGCCCCGTTAAGAAAAGATTACCCTTACTGACTTTAACTTCCGGTGTGGCATGACGAAAATCCCACTGCCAGTGGCCGGATACCGTGGTTGCGGAAAAATCATCCCGGAAATTCTTGACGCGTTCCGCCTCGTTGCCCAGCGGTTTGATTCGGGGCCATTCCGCATCCCATACTACTTCACCCAGCATACCTTGGCGGCCCGTGTACACCAGATCCTTCTTATTATAAGCATGGTACAGGTAATAGGTTTTTCCGGCTGGCGAAGTAACCAGCGTGCCGTGGCCTGTGCATTTCCACTCGTCGGTTTCGGCCAGTAGGGGGTTGCCTTCAAAGCGGGTATAGGGGCCTTGCAGGGATGCCGACCGGGCTACTTCTACTTTGTAATTACAATCCCTGCCGCAGCAATTGCCGGGGGAATAAAACAGATAGTATGCATTGTCTCGCTTGATGAGGGCCTGCCCTTCCAGCCCTTCCTTTTTATCATCCCGCAGGAGCATAAAGGGTTCCCCCTGTACCTTTAGTCCGTCATTAGAAAGTTGGCTCCCCAAAATTTCAATGGGCCGCTGATCCAGACCATACGCTTTCCAGGTGATGTATAATTGCCCCTTATCTTCGATCACAAAGGGATCAATGGCTTCTTTGCCAAACTCCAGCAAAATGCCCCGATCGGTAAATCCTTTCGCCGGGTTACTGGAGGTCGCTACACCGATACAGGAAATGCCATCGCTTTTTTTGCGGGCTACGTAATACACAAAGTAGGTGCCCTTTCGGTAATACAGCTCCGGAGCCCAGAATGAAGCCGCCGCCCAGGCGGGCGTTTTGGGAAACACGTACCCAATAGGTTGCCAGTGCAATAAATCGGTAGACTGCAGCAACGGAAAATGGGGTGCCCATTCCGAAGAAGTTCCGGTCGCGTAGTACGTTTGACCCACGCGAATGATCGAAGGGTCCGCGAAATCCCCGGGAATGACCGGATTTTCCCGCCGTTGGCTACTATCGACTAAAGCCAAGGCAGAGACAGAGGAAATGCTTTCAGGCTTTGAGAAAGTCAAAAAGGGAAGGGTAAAAAGCAGGAAGAAAAGGAGTTTCATACGGTTTGTCGAGGTAATACATGCGGCAATCGGCTGTCGTAAGCGTGTACGTATAGTCAGCCTTGCCAGCACAAAGAAATGTAAAATCGACCGTTTTTTACGTATGAATCGACTTTGCCTGACGGGAAGCGGCAGAAAAGACTAACCGAATGAGTGGGGCAAAACTTATTGGTTGCCTAAAGTAGAATCGATTGCCAGGCAAGACCGATTCTGCTTTTATAAACTATACAGGAGAACCTATTTCCTAAAAGTCCTCCTGTCTAAGCCTATCAATTTGCAGAACATTGGTATCGAAAGAGACATTCTGATCTATACGTTCTCAGCTGAAATCTAATCCCTGAAGGATTGCCGAAAGGCCACCGGAGAAAGTCTGGTTTTGGCTTTGAACAGCTTGCTGAACGATTGCGGATGCTCAAAACCCAGCTGGTAAGCAATTTCGGCCACAGTTAAGCCGCTCGTACTCAGGTAGGTTTTCGCCGTTTCAATCAACTGATTGTGAATGTACTGCTGCGTACTGACCCCGTGTAGCGTTTTGAGTAAATCCGTTAAATAGCGGGGCGATACTTTCACGTGATCCGCCACTTCCTGTACCGTGGGAATGCCGTTCAGCGGTTGTGAAAATCGGCTGATCAGGTAGGCATCCATGGTGTTTATCAAATCATGATGAACTGCTTTACGCGTCAGAAATTGCCGGTTGTAATAGCGATTACTGTGATGCAGCAGCAGTTCAATCTGCGAAACCAGTACGTCCTGACTAAAGGCATCGATGTTGGTGTGAAGCTCCCGCTGAATGGAATCAAATAGCGAGGTAATGACCTCCTTTTCACTCGCCGATAAAAACAGGGCTTCCGAGACATCGTAGGAAAAAAATGATACTGCCGGATCGACTTGCCGAGCGGATAGGGTCGAATCAGATCCGGATGGAAGTATAGAGCGAACCCTTCATAACTGTCCGTTGAAGCAGTCATGGTCACCAACTGATGCGGAGCTAGAAAAGCCAGTCCACCCTCCTGGAAATCATAGTAGCCCGGTCCGTACCGAACGTGACCGTTGAAGCGGGTTTTAAAAGAGATTTTATAAAAATCAAGCATGAAAACGGCTCCGGCCTGCTCTAAATCGGGAGCGGTTGCCTGATACGAAACCAGAGCGATCAGCGGATGCAAGGGCTTCGGCTGCTTCAGGTGCTCTAGCAGCTCGGTAATCGTTTTAAAAACGTGCGTTTGCGGTGCTTTCATGCGATCAATCTGTATAAGCGTAAGGGCTGAGGGCTGAATGCCCTCTACTAGTCCTGGGCGGTCGGACGAATGACAATATCACCAATTTCTACGTCATCCGGTTGTTCCAGAGCAAAGGCCACCGTTCGGGCCACGGCTTCGGGCGGCAGGCCGAACGTGTCCATTTGATCCGTGATGGCTGCTTTTAAGGCTTCATTTTTCAACTGAGCTACAAAATCGGTTTTTACCATGCCCGGTGAAATGCCCGTGACCCGATACTTTCCTCTGGATTCCTGCCGTAAGGCTTCATGAATGGTGCGAACGGCATTTTTGGTTCCCGCGTAGACGCCCTGATTGGGCGTAATTTTAATCCCCGAGGTAGAAATAATGGTAATGATGTGCCCGAAACCCTGTTGTTTGAATACGGCCAGCCCCGCAGCGATACCGTACAGAACACCTTTCAGGTTAATATCGATCATCTTTTCCCAATCCTCAATTTGTAACTCATCCATTCGCGAAAGCTCACTCACGCCCGCATTGTTGATGATAGCATCTACCTTGCCGTACTGCTGACGGGCCAACGCAACCAGACGCGTCAGATCTGCCTGCTGGCTAACATCGGTTAGAACGTAAGTAGCCTGTCCGCCCTCTTCTTTAATTTGATGTACGAGTTCGATCAGACGATCTTCCCGCCGGGCTCCCAGAACCACAATCGCCCCTTGCTGAGCTAACAGGCGAGCGGTAGCCTGGCCAATGCCACTGCTGGCTCCCGTGATGACGATAACTTTTCCCTGATTTGTGCTTGACATACGTGTGCTGTGGAATGTTTCGACAAAGTTCACAATCACCCATTTGCTAAACGTAGCCTAAAATGCAGAAGACTTAGCCAAAATGTTGGGGTAGGGATGAATGGTGTATAAACAGTGGTAGCCCGGCATGTCTCCGCTAAGATTCAGCCCAAGGTCCCTACATCCTATCCGGAATCAATAAATGGGATTAACTGATGGATTCGCTCAACCCTAATAGTAAGGGCATCTTTATGGTAAAATCAAGCCGTTTTTTCGTATAGTATGAACCGTTACTTTTGTATCGTCTCGTTCATGCAGAGGGATTGAAACAAGATCTCTGCTCCTTGTTGCAGGGCCGGGTTCTCTGGTTGGAACCTACTCCGTTAGTCAGGCTGATTTATGGGGATTATCAAAATGACTGACGGAGTTCCTGTATAAGGAAGATTTCTAAGAGTCCATGTAGCATTTTATATCCACCCACCTCTATGTATCCTGGTAAAGGCTTTCTCCGATTATTGGAGAGAGCCTTTATTATTGCTTGGGGAACGTAAGGAATGCCTTATAGTTTCTGTTGGATAACTGGCAAACAAGGACCATCGGCTCGCGATCAGGCGAAATACACGACTGAATCGAAGTGTCGCCCAATTCTTCCCCCTTAACTACCGAATTTGTACCCCCGTTCGGGCGAGCGGATGGCTTAGTATTGCCTACCGAAAACACGCTATGAACGCATCGCCTTCCAACCCCAGAAAAAGTCACTATCCTGCATGGCTCATCTATGCGTTAATGGTAGTGATTATTGGATTAACCCTGTTTGTGATTTACACGTTTTAACTGTAGTCTTCTTCCAGCGGCGTAGTCGTCGTTCGGAATTGTCGGGCGTATTCCGAGGGCGGTACGTTGTACAGCTTCTGGAACATTTTCCGGAAATACTTCACGTCTTCAATCCCCACCTGATACGCAATATCCGATACCCGCATCGGGGTACTGGCCAGAAGCTGGGCGGCCCGCTTCATGCGTACATCGCGAATGAATTCAACAACGGTTTGCCCGGTAATACTTTTCAGCCGCCGATAGAATACCGACTGACTCATGCCCATTTCCTGAACCAGGATCTGAACGTTGAATTCAGGTTCCTGTAACTGGCTTTCGACAATCTGCATGGCCTTTTCCAGAAAGAACTTATCGGCATCCGGGATGACGACTTCGGAGGGCTCCAGCAAGATTTTTCGCTGGTAGTACTCCCGTAGTTTGACCCGGTTTAGTAATATACTCGTGATCTTGGCGTACAGGATTTTAGGATGGAAGGGCTTGGCGATATAATCATCGGCTCCGTGTTCCAGACCTTCCAGTTCGTACACCGCCGCGGCCCGGGCCGTGAGCAGTAACACGGGAATATGATTGGTTTTGGGATGCTGCTTGATTTTTCGGCAGAGTTCCAGACCGTCGCTTCGGGGCATCATGATGTCACTAATGATCAGATCGGGCAGACTCGCCAGGGCCTGATTCCAGCCATCCAGCCCATCAACGGCCGTTAGTACTTCAAATTCACCGACCAATAGCTGGTGCAGATACTTCCGCACTTCTTCGTTGTCTTCTACCACCAATACGCGAAGCGAAACCGGTAACTGACTGGTGGCCGCCAGGAGTTCCGCATCGGCCTCGGGTAGCTCCAGCGTAGCGGGAACGGAGGTTTCGGGAACGTGAATTTCGGAGGCTTGCAAATGGCGATTTCCGAAAGGCAGGCGGACCGTAAAGGTAGTCCCCTGATCCGGTGCACTGGTCACCGAAACTTCGCCCCGGTGCCGTTCCACCCACTGTTTCACCAACGAAAGGCCAATGCCCGAACCTACAATCTTCAGCGTTTGGGTATGAGAAGCCTGGAAATAGGGATCGAAAATGTGCTCGAGTTCTTCGGTGGGCATCCCTACACCCCAATCCCGTACCTGAATTTCCAGGTAATGCTGTAGAAGCCGGCCATTCTGGTACTCCGCCGACTGCCCGGCATCTCCCACGACCTGTAGGGACAAGCGAATCCGGTCCTGCGGGCGGGTGTACTTGAAGGCATTTGACAAGAGATTAGTCAGAATGATTTCCAGTTTGTTCCGGTCAAAATACAGGTAGATGGGCTCTGCCGGTTTTTCCAGCCGGTAATCCAGTTGCATTTCTTCGGCTTTGAGCTGATAAATGAGATACAGCTCCTCCACAAAACTGCTAATGTTTTCCCGACTGGCCTTCAGGGACAAGTGACCCGACTCCACCTTGCGAAAATCGAGTAACTGATTCACCAGATCAAGTAGCTTACGCGTCTGGCTGTGCATGAGTAATACTTTTTCCCGCAAGCCACTTTGCTGGTATTTGGAAGATACCAGTTCTTCCATCGGTCCCAGAATTAGCGTAAGGGGCGTTCGGAGTTCGTGGGAGACATTCGTGAAAAAGCTCAGCTTCAAATCGGTCAGTTCCTTTTCTTTTTCATGCTGGAATTTTTCAAAAGCCAGCGTATTTTTCAGAGCCTGCTGGGCCGTAGCGATGCGGCGGTACAACAGCAGAGCCCCCGTCAGGATACAGCCATAAAGCACGTAGGCCCACCAGCTTTTCCACCAGGGCGGTAAAATCGTTACCTGCATCTGAGCGGACTGGCTCGACCAGATGCCGTCGCCGTTGGTTGCTTTCACCAGAAACGTATATGTACCGGCAGCCAGGTTTGAAAAACTGGCCATCCGTTGTCCGCTGGGCAATTCCACCCAATTCGTATTGTATCCTGCCAGACGATACGCGTACCGTTGCTTCTTCGGGTTGGCATAGTTCAGGGCGACAAAAGCCAGCGAAAAATCGTTTTCAGAGGCCTCCAGCCGAACATCCGGATTTGCCGAAAACGGCTTTTCCAGCAGTACCCGACCATTTAACGTATCACCCGTAGCTACGGGTTGATTGTGTACGCGAAATTCGGTGATCTGTACCAGCGGCGGATACGGGTTCGGACGGATTGCGGCGGGTTTGAAAGACGTAATACCGTTGATACCGCCGAAGTAAAGCGTCCCGTCGCTGGAGCGGTAGGAGGCTCCGACTTTAAAGGAATTACTCTGGAGGCCGTCCGTTACATCATAATGCCAGAGCTGACGAGTACGGGGGGTGAACTGATACAGACCCGTTCCGCCAATCCAGAGATTTCCCGATTCGTCAAACTGTAAACTTTCAATATCGTTTTCGGGTACCCAGCGGCGGTAGCGTTCGATGCGTTCCGTACCGGGTGTGAGTCGGTGCAGACCACCCCCGATGGTACCGATCCAGAGGTTTCCGGCGGAATCTTTGGCCAGTGGCCAGGCGTAATTCGTTTGCAGACTATTCGGATTACCCGGTTGGTGCGTAAAGGCTTTCAGCAAAGACAATTTACCCTGCCGGATCTGGAGCTTAAGTACGCCCTGATCCCGTGTACTGGCCCATAAACAATCCTGACTGGCGTCGTACAGAAGCGAGGTAATCTGTCGCGTGGGCAAATTACGCTGATCGGGCGAGTAGGTACCCCGGTATTTTCCCTGCTCATCGTACGCAAGAATACCGGCACTGCTGGTGGCAACCCACAGCATACCGTGGCGGTCCTGCGTGATGTGTTCGATGCAGATGTTTCGCCAGTCCGGTCCGTTCGGGACGGGAGCTTGCAGGCGGGGTGGTGAGCTTCCGCCGGGAGCCATCCGCAAGAGGCCTTTGTAACGCGTACCGATCCATAAAGTACCCTGGGTATCCTGATAGATAGCCGATACGTCCATGCCATTATCCCGGCCAAATACCGTACTGCTGAGGTAATTTTTGAAGGTTTTTTGGCGGAGGTCGTAGCTGGCAAATCCGTTACGGGTACCCATCCAGATCTGCTGGGCTTTTTCGTCTTTAAAAATGGTATTGATGTAGTTGTGAGCCGGAGTCGTGGAGCCCAGCATCTGCCGCCGGATGAGCCCGAATGGTTTCGAGCGGAGTTTCAGCAAGTTGAGGCCCCCGGCCGAAGTTGCCAGCCAGAGGTTATTAAACCGATCTTCCAGAATATCGTGCACCCGTACGGAATTGATGCTGCGTAAATCCGTATCCTGGGGCAGGAAGGTTTGTACGTCGGTCACATCCAGCGGCAGTCCGTTACGCTGGGCAGGCCGCATGAGCATCAGGCCATAGCTGGTACCAATCCATAGTCGTTGAAATGAATCGAGAAACAGGCTTTCAATCGTTGCAAACTGCAAGGGTAGGGCTTGGGGCTGTAACTGTCCCGCCTGAGCGAGTGTAGCGTTTGGAGCCCAGAATACCTGATTTCCCGTACCAATCCACAAATCACCCCGGTAATCCCGGTGAAGAGCCCGAATCGGTGTCTGTCCCAGAGCCTGTACCTGTAAAGCCGTGCGGGAATGGGGCTTGATGACCCATAGCCCATGATTAAGCGTTCCCACCCAGACCTGTCCGGTACGATCTACCGCAAGTCGGGAAATGCTGGGCTGACCGAAGATCGGAATCTGGGCAATCTTTTGAATGCTTCCCGAAGGAGCCAGCTCTACGACAAACAATCCGGCCTGGTGGGTGGCAATCCAGAGGCGATGCGGGGCGTCGGAGGTAATGGCATTGATGTTTACTTCGGATAATTGTTGAGCCAGAGCCTGAAAAGCAGCGGCTCCTGCACATTCCTGAATACTGGAAAAGCGGTCTTTTGAAGCGTCGTACAGATATAATCCGGCTCGTTCCACACCCACCCACAAGCGTCCGCTGGGGTCCACATGCAGCGTTCGGACGCGGTTGGCCGTCGTCCCCAGGCGGTCATTCAGGGGCAAGTCGTACGTCTTCAGGGTATGCCCGTCGTACCGATCCAGCCCCTTATTGGTTCCAACCCAGGTAAAACCCAGCCGATCCTGAGCGACGCACATGGCATCGCTGTGGGAGAGGCCTTCGTTGACCGTAATATGTTCGAACCGAAAAGGTGCGGATTGAGCCATCGCCGGTATCAGGCAGCAACTCATCCAGAAAAGACAGCTTAAGAAAAAGAACTTCATAGATTGGCTAATATGCCCCTCTGTTTTGACGAAAAAAAGCCTCCCCGGCCATTACGCAGGTTCTAACTTTGTTGTACGCGTGGTGTAAGAGAAATAATCCACTCGAAAATCAACTTAAAAAGATCATAAGTTTACTTATTTTTCTCTTATTCGCAAGTATTTTTTCAATTCCTTTTCAAAACCTTTATGTCCTATCGTATTCTTTTTTGTCTATGGCTTTTCGTGGGTTTTGTTTCCTCCGGATGGGCTAAACCCCTTCGGAAAGAACCCTATTCGGCGTACCTTTTTGTTTATTTTACGGGTAAAGGAGCTAATCAGGAAGCCATACGTTTTGCCGTCAGTAAAGATGGTTACAACTACAAGGCACTCAACTTCAATCAGCCGGTTATTCCCTCGGCCGAGATAAGTGCCACGGGCGGCGTTCGCGATCCGCATATTCTGCGTAGTGAAGACGGCAAGTCGTTTTACATGGTAGCCACGGACATGCATACCGTCAAAAATAGCTGGGGTCCTAATCACGGCATGGTGCTGCTGCGTTCGAAGGATCTACTGCACTGGCAATCCAGTAAAATTGACATTACGCAAACGTATCCGGCCTTCAAGGAAGTAAACCGGGTATGGGCTCCGCAAACCATCTACGATCCCGTCGCGAAAAAGTATATGATTTACTGGTCCATGCGATTCGGGCAAGATGCTGATAAAATCTACTATGCCTACGCCAACGCGGATTTCACGGCCTTGGAAAGTACGCCCCAGTTGCTCTTCACCAACCCTCAGGGCGGTTCCTGTATCGATGCGGATATTATCCGGAAAGATGGGGTATACCACCTATTCTATAAAACGGAAGGCAACGGTAATGGCATCAAGCAGTCTACCGCCAAACAATTGACGGGTCCTTACACCCAGCACGACGCCTACCTGCAACAGACCAAGGATCCGGTGGAAGGCTCCGGAATTTTTAAACTCAACCATTCCGACCAGTACATTCTTATGTACGATGTCTACACCAAAGGCCGCTACGAATTTACGACCAGCAAAGACCTGGAGCACTTTACGAAAGTAGACCACGAAATTTCTATGAATTTCCTCCCCCGGCACGGTACCATTCTGCCGATTACGCAGGCCGAGTATCAGGCTCTGACGAAGCAATGGCCGCTGGCGAATAATCCCGTACTGGGTGGCCATTTTGCGGATCCGGAAGTGCTGTATGCGGAGAAAACGGGTAAGTTTTATCTCTATCCCACCAGTGATGGTTTTGATAATTGGGGAGGTACGTACTTCAAAACCTTTTCGTCCACGAATCTGGTAGACTGGCACGACGAAGGCGTTATTCTGGATTTGCCCAAGCAAACCACCTGGGCCAACCGCAATGCCTGGGCACCGTGCATCGTGGAGAAGAAAATCGGCGGCAAGTATCAGTACTTTTATTACTACTCGGGAGCCCAAAAAATTGGACTGGCGATCGCCGATGAACCGACGGGACCGTTTACCGACATTGGTAAACCCTTCATTGATAAACACCCGGAAGGCATTAAAAACGGTCAGGAAATTGATCCGGATGTGTTTACCGATCCGCAAACGAACAAAAGCTACCTGTACTGGGGGAATGGCTATCTGGCCGCGGCGGAGCTGAGCGAAGATATGCGTTCACTCAAACCCGAAACGCAGAAAATTCTAACGCCGGATCGGACCTTCCGCGAAGGTACCTACGTCATTTATCGGAAAGGAACGTATTACTTCTTCTGGTCGGAAGACGACACCCGCAGCGAAAATTACCGGGTACGCTACGCTACGGCGAAGTCTCCGCTGGGTCCTCTGACCATTCCAGCCAATAACCTTGTCATCGAAAAAGACAAGAGTCGGGGGATTTACGGTACGGGGCACAACTCCGTCATTCAGGTGCCGGGCAAGGATGAATGGTACATCGTCTATCACCGCTTCCGCTACCCCGATGGCATTACGCTGGGCGATGCGGCGGGGTATAATCGCGAAACCTGTATCGATCGGCTGACCTTCAATGCGGACGGCAGCATTGCTCCGACGAAGCCCACGCTGGAAGGGATTGCTCCCGTGTCGCTGAAGAAGTAAACCTGGCTATTCATACCTCAAAACAGCTGGTGCTCTGAGCATCAGCTGTTTTTTTATGGCCTGAGTAGTACTTCCAATCGCCTTTGGAAGAACGTTCGGGTAACTCACTGATACTGAATAGGGCAAAGTCAAATTTACCCCCGCTTTTTGACGAAATCGTCCCCGTTTGTTTTGCCTGAGGAGCTCTACTTTTGGACTATTCAAGTAAATAGTTTAACCGACCGCTATCGATTGAATATTAATTCTACCAATAGTTAGACACCTTTTTTTACTTCTATGAAATTTAAATGGCTACTTATTTGTGGAGCGATGTTACCCCTGCGAGGTGGATTCGCCCAGCCCTGGACTGGAAGTCCTTTACACGCCTCAGCGAAGACTTCCCGTCAAGCCATTATCATCACCGGGAAAGTAACCGACGGCAACGGACAGGGAATTCCCGGTACCAGCGTTTCCTTAAAAGGAACAACGCTGGGAACCAATACTGACACCGACGGGAATTTCAGACTCCAGATTCCCGAGGGTACGTCCAACCCTACCCTGGTTTTCTCTTACGTAGGGTATGCCACGCAGGAAATAGCAGTAGGCTCACAGACCACCGTTAATGTCCAGATGAAAGACGATAGCCGGGCCTTGAGCGAGGTGGTCGTTGTGGGCTATGGTACCCAAAAACGTTCGGACATTACGGGCTCAGTGGCCTCCGTGCCGAAAGCACGTCTGTCGCAATTGCCCGTGACCAACGTATTGCAGGCCGTACAGGGATCCGTGGCGGGGGTAAATATCTCACAGCCTTCTTCCGTACCCGGTGCTACACCTTCTACGACCATTCGGGGCCAGAACTCGATCAATGCCAATTCGGGACCGTTCGTGGTGGTGGATGGTATTCCGCTGAGTAAGACCGGCGGTTCGCTCAACGACATCAACCCGAATGACATCGAGTCGATGGAAATTCTGAAGGATGCCTCTGCTGTAGCCATTTACGGTACGAACGGAGCCAACGGGGTAATCCTGATTACGACCAAACGCGGAAGTACTGGCAAGCCTACCATTCGCTACAATAACTACGTAGGGATTGAAGAGTTTTCGCACGTTCTTCGCCCCAGAAACGGAGCGGAGTACGTTCAGAAATACGCCGATTTTATTGCACAAACGGGTCAGAAAGCACCTTTCCCCGTTCCGAACTATGACGAGCTTCCCAATTACAACGCCGGGATCACGACTGACTGGATCAAGGAATCGACCCAGACGGGCGTTCTGCAGGATCATAACCTGAGTATTTCCGGCGGTTCTCCCAACGTTCGGTACTTCGTTTCCGGCGAATTTCTTGATCAGAAAGGTCTGGTAAAGGGCTACAACTATAAGCGGGCCAGTTTCCGCTCGAACCTCGATGTGACGCTGACGGATTTTCTAACGGTTGGAACGTCGCTCTTTATTGCCAATAATAACCGCGATGGTGGCCGGGCCAACCTGCTGAATGCCTCAGCCATGAGCCCTTACGGCCAGATGTACAATGCAAACGGGACCTATAAGATTTTCCCTATGTTCCCCGAGCAATTGTTTTCGAACCCCCTACTGGGTTTAACTACGGATCGACTGGATCGGAGTACGAACCTGAACGGTAACGGTTACGTGGAAGTAAAGTTGCCTGGTAAACTGGACGGTTTGAAGTACCGCATGAACATCGGTTACTCCTACATTCCTTCACGTACGGGCAGCTATACCGGACGGGCAGCGAATGACCTGTTGGGAACGGCAAATACGTTCTTCTCGGAAACCAACAGTTTCACGCTGGAAAACATCATCTCCTATACCAAGGATTTTGGCAAGCACCACTTCGATTTTACGGGTCTGTACAGTGCCCAGCAACGTAAGTACGGTACTACGTCGGGTTCCTCTACGGGTTTTGTGAATGACCAGCTTTCGTTCAATAACCTGGGAGCCGGAGCTACGCAGTCGAGTAGTTCGTACGCTGACCGCTATGCCCTGAATTCTCAAATGGGTCGGGTGAACTATTCGTATGACAGTCGCTATTTGCTGACCGTTACGGCCCGTAATGACGGATCATCGGTTTTTGGAGGCAACACGACGAAATATGGTCTGTTCCCCTCGGCGGCTTTGGGCTGGAATATCAGCAACGAAGCTTTCATGAAAAATCAGAGCATTGTCAACAACCTGAAACTGCGGTTCTCGTACGGAAAAACGGGTAACGAAGCCATCAGCGTATACCGGACGATTACGACATCCAACACGGGCCGCTCGCCTTTCAACGGCATTAGTACCATCGGAACCTTCCCGGGCAACCTGGGTAACAACAATCTGCAATGGGAAACGACGGTAAGCCAGAACTTAGGTGTGGATTTTGGACTCTTCAACGACCGTATCAACGGTAGTGTGGAGTTGTATAAAAACCGCACGAAAGGCCTCCTGTTGTTGCGTAGCCTTCCCATCATGACGGGTTACTCCAGCGTGTTCGACAACCTGGGCGAAACCTCGAACACCGGGGTTGAAGTAACGCTGAACACGCGTAACCTCACGGCTTCGGATTTCAAGTGGGAGACCACCCTCGTCTTTGCTTCTAACCGTAACCGCATTGTGGATCTGTACGGCGATAAGAAAGATGATTTAGGCAATCGCTGGTTTATTGGTAAGCCCATCAGTGTGATTTACGATTACAAAATGATCGGGGTTTGGCAACAGGGCGAAAGTGCGGCCGATCAGGATCCCGGAGCCGTTGCGGGAGATTTGAAATTTGCCGACATCAACGGGGATGGAAAAATTACACCCGATGGCGACCGGATTATCCTCGGACAAACGGCTCCTAAATGGACGGGCGGTTTAACCAACACCTTCCATTATAAGAATCTGCACCTGAGTGTATTCATTCAAACCGTACAGGGAATAACCCGTAACAACGCGGATTTGACCTACGCCGACGAAACGGGCAAGCGGAATACACCCATTGAAGTAGGTTACTGGACGGCTGAAAACAAAAGCAATACCCGGCCTTCGCTCGCTTACCGCAACACGCGGGGCTATGGATATGCTTCGGACGCCAGTTATACCCGGATTAAAGACGTAACGCTGAGCTACAATCTGAACCAGAATCTGGCGAATAAACTGGGCCTGGGTAGCCTGACCGTATACGCCAGTGGCCGGAACCTGTACACCTTCACCAACTGGATTGGCTGGGATCCCGAGGCCGTACAAAGCAGTCGTGGTTCAGGCGATTGGACTAACAACTATCCCCTGACCCGTTCACTGGTACTGGGCTTAAATGTTTCGCTTCGTTAATACGCGATTTTACTCTTGCACACAATGAAAAAAATATATCTAAAGCTGGCGGCTCTGGCGGCAGTAGCTCTGGCAACTTCGTCCTGCCAAAAAAGCTTTCTCGACGAAAAACCCTATTCCGCTTACACGCCCGTTACCTTAAACGATTCGCTGGGGCTTAATTCCTCACTGGTCGGACTGTACAACCATACCAGTACGTATTACTCCTGGTCTGGTCAGCAAGGCTGGCTTAGCGTATGGCAGGTAGGAACAGACGTTGCCAATGCAACACCGAATCAGCAGGGCATTGAAATTCCGTATTACAACTATACCCTGCTGACGCCTACGGATGGAGCAGCAAGTTATTTCTGGAACCGGAATTACATCATGGTGAATCTCACCAATACAATCATCAATTCCGTCGATAATCCGAGCTTAACGGGAATCAGTCAGGGAGGCAAGAATCGAATCAGTGCCGAAGCCAAGTTTTTCAGAGCATATGCCTACAATAATCTGGCTACCTGTTTTGGCGGCGTTCCCGTGATTACGACGGCGTTGACGGGCCCTAAAACGGATTTCGTGCGGGCTTCGCTCGATGAAGTAAACAAGCTTATCGTGGAGGATTTGACTTTTGCGGTCAATAACTTACCCGACATTGAAAGCGTGGGTAGCAACACCAAAGGGAAGCTGTACGGTCGGGCGAATAAGTTCATGGCCATGCAACTGCTGGCAGAAGCTACCTGCGAATGGACAAACCCGATCTGGCGGAAGCTCAGTTACAGGGCATCCTCAACAGTGGCCGGTTCAAGCTGGTGAAGAGTCGGTACGGCATTCAGTCTACGCAGCCAGGTGACTACTACCATGACATGTTCATCTACGGAAACCAGCGACGCGTGCAGGGTAACACCGAAGCCATCTGGGTACTGGAGCAGGAAAATCCCAGCACGGTAGTTGGCGGTATCACCGATAACCCGCAGCATCGCCGGGTATGGGGAGCGGCTTACCACAACGTACCGGGTATGTCTCTTTCCGATTCTACGGGAGGCCGGGCCCTGGGGCGTTTGCGACTGAGCAACTGGGTTCTTTACGAACTCTACAAACCGGGCGATATGCGTAACTCGCAGTACAACATCCGCCGTCGGTACATCTATAACGATGCCAGCAGGCCGGCGACTTTTGGAAAACCCGTCCCTTATGCCGGAGCAGATACGGTATTTAACCTGGCCCCGCATACGACCAAATGGTACCAGTTTGATCCCAACGATACGTTTGGCTACGCGATGATTAAAGACATGGTGCTGATGCGTCTCGGTGAAACCTACCTGCTTTTAGCCGAAGCTCAGGTGAAACAGGGTAAGCTCGACGCGGCGGCGGCCAGCATCAACACACTTCGGGAGCGGGCCTTCCCAGGCTATCCTACGGTGGGTAGAGTTTCTGCTTCGGACATGACGCTTAATTTTGTGCTGGATGAACGCGTTCGGGAACTGGTGGGCGAAGAAAACCGCCGGATGACGCTCATGCGTACGAAAACGCTGGTAGAGCGGGCTACTCGTCTGAACAGTAACAATGGCTTCAACCCCACGCGTGGTCTGACCAATACGCATTTGCTGATGCCGATTCCTTTAACGGAAATTCAGTTGAATAAAGATGCTGAGTTAAAGCAAAATCCAGGGTATTAAGGAATACCAGTACGTTAGCGTCCGGATGGGGTTTTCCCAGTCCGGACGCTTTTTTAACGATACGCTCTAAATCCATGAAAAAGCTACTGCTGACCTTCAGTTTACTAACCGGTCTGGCTGCCTCCGGCTTTAGCCAGCAGAAAAAAGACGCATTCACGCCGGGTGAACGCTGGTATGACGAAAGCGGCGAGCTGATTAACGCCCACGGGGGCGGCTTGCTTTACGATCGTGGCACCTACTACTGGTTTGGTGAAATTCGCGGCACCAAAGCTTCCGAAGGCGTCAGCGTATACACGTCTAAAGACCTGTATCACTGGAAAAATCAGGGCGTGGCCCTGCCTAAATCGTCCGACCCCGCCAGCGAAATCGCCGTGGGTGGACTCATGGAGCGACCCAAGGTGATTTATAACCCGAAGACGAAACAGTACGTCATGTGGTTTCACCTGGAGCTGCCGGGCAAAGGCTATGACGCCGCCCGGGCTGGCGTGGCGGTTAGCGACAAAGTCACGGGTCCGTATCGCTACGTGAAGAGTTTTCGGCCCAATGGGCACATGTCGCGGGATATGACCTTGTTTGTGGATGACGACGGATCTGCCTATCACGTATACGCTGCCCGGGATAATTATGACCTGCGAATGGCCAAACTCACGGACGATTTCCTTTCCGTGACGACCCAGGATACCCTGCTTTTCAGCAAACACCGGGAGGCACCGGCCCTGTTTAAAAAAGAAGGCAAGTACTACCTCATCACTAGCGGCTGTACGGGCTGGAAACCCAACGCGGCCAGTGTACACGTCGCCTCGTCGCTGATGGGCCCCTGGCAACTGTTGGGTGACCCGATGCGTGGACCAAAGGCCAAACTAACCTTTGATGGACAATCCACGTACATCCTGCCCGTGCCGGGTAAAAAGGACGCTTTTATTTTTATGGCCGATCGCTGGAATCCCAAGGATCTTAAAGACAGCCGCTACCTGTGGCTTCCCATTCAGTTTGAAAAAGGTCAGCCGGTCATTACCTGGACGGATCGCTGGAATCTGCGTTCGACCTTTCCGAACTAATCAACGTTTTCAGAAACTAAAGGCCTATTGAGTCAGAGAAAGCACATGTTTAAATCTATTCTATTAAGTCTGGGTTTGATTGGGTTGGCCTGTACGGGCTGGTCCCAGCAACGCCCCACGGCAGACCAGGTACTCGCATCCATCGAAAAAGCGAATCAATACTGGCAGTCCACGCATCCCAAACACGGCCGGGCCTTCTGGGACAACGCGGCTTATCATACCGGAAACATGGAAGCGTATTTCCGCACGGGTAAGGAAGTGTACCGTCAGTATTCGGAAGACTGGGCTGAGCACAATGAATGGAAGGGAGCTAAATCGGCCGATTCGACCCAATGGAAATATTCGTACGGAGAAACGGATGACTACGTACTGTTTGGCGACTGGCAAATCTGCTTCCAGACCTACATTGATCTATACCGACTGAAGCCGGAGCCGCATAAAATTGCCCGGGCCAAGGAAGTGATGACGTACGAAATGAACACACCCCAGTCGGATTACTGGTGGTGGGCCGATGGGTTGTATATGGTGATGCCGGTGATGACCAAGCTGTATCAGGTAACGGGCAATCCGCAGTACCTCTCCAAGCTATACGAATACTTCACCTACGCTAACGGCATCATGTATGATCCCGCGGAAAAACTCTATTACCGCGACGCCAAATACGTGTACCCCAAACACCGGAGTACGAACGGTAAAAAAGATTTCTGGGCTCGGGGAGATGGCTGGGTTTTTGCCGGACTGGCTAAAGTATTACAGGATTTACCTAAGGATGATCCCCATCGCCAGGCGTACCTGACCCGTTTTCAGGAAATGGCCCAGGCTATTCTGAAAACCCAGCAACCCGAAGGATACTGGACGCGAAGTATGCTCGATCCGGCTCACGCTCCCGGTCCCGAAACCAGTGGTACGGCCTTCTTCACCTACGGCTTGTGCTGGGGAATCAACCACGGCTATTTACCGAAGAAAACCTATCTGCCTGCGGCCCTCAAAGGCTGGCAGTATCTGTCGAACGTAGCCCTGCAAACCGATGGGAAAGTGGGTTATGTACAGCCCATTGGCGAAAAAGCTATACCGGGACAGGTGGTAGATGCCAATTCTACGGCCAATTTTGGCGTAGGAGCTTTCCTGCTCGCGGGTTGCGAACTCCATCGTTTACTCTCGAAAAAACCAGACGCCATCGCTCACTGATTTTGAGTAGTACCGATAAATAGTTTCCAATGGCTTTACCGACGCGGGTGAAGCCATTTTTTAGCACTTTAGTGACGAAAGGCATCACTACCCACGTAAGTAAACCGACCATACAGGCCGCCGTGATCAATAATCGAAGTACGATAGGGAAATCTTTAACAAAAGGACCGACGGTGAAGGCTAGAAACAGACTCGTGGGAAACACCCCACACAGGGTAGCCAGGGCCATTTTCCAGCGGGGTGGGGCACCCGGTGACCGAAACCACGCCTCCAGGCCGTTGAGTTGTCGGTACACGGGATCTTCGGTTAACGTAGAGGCATAGGCTTCCCAGTCTTTAAACCGTTGGGAGCTGTAAAAGGCATCGCGTTCTGCTTCATCGGCGAAGGTTCGCAAAATGCCGATTTCACCAGTGTCGGGTAAGGAGGTAAGCATGGCGGCTCCGTGAACGCCCCCGTGTGAAAAAGATTCACCTAAAAAACGGCGTAACGATTCGCGAAATTCGGCTTCTTTTCCCGGACGTACTTTACGGGTAATGGCAACGTGGATAGGCATCGGGTTTCGGTAGGAATTGAGGGCTTTAGCGAACGTTAAGATAAACGTTGTACACAAAAATACGGGCAAAGCCTATCTTTTCCGGCAGCAGTTTCCTTCGTTTATTGACTCAACAAATGGCTGAAAAAGCTTCGTATGTCTTCTGCCAGGGCTTCGGGAATTTCCCATTCGGGAAAATGACCACCCCTTTCCATCACCGTCCACTGTTGAACATCATAGAAACGTTCCGCCCAGCGACGCGGTGCGGGTACGGTGATGCCATCCCGAAGCGGCATGGCAATGGCGGTAGGTACCTGCACCCGTCCCGACAGGCCCGGATCGCGGGCGGCTTCGTGGTAGAGTCGAATGGAGCCCGCTCCGCCCTGAGCAAACCAGTGCAGGGTAATGGTGTCCAACAGCTTATCCCGGCCAAAGTGTTGATCCAGATCTTCCGTATCACCCCACCGCTGAAACTTTTCAAGGATCCAGCTGGCTAGTCCCGCTGGAGAATCAGTTAAGGCGGGCAACAGCGTTTCCGGGCGTTGGGCCTGCAGGCGAGCATACGCCGTTTCCCTTTGAGCCCAGATAGCCACCTGCTGCTGATACGTTTTTTCTTCTTCCGTCAGATCACCTGGTAATGGATTCAGAAAGGGCGTAATCCCGCTGCGATGCAACCCAATCAGACGTTCGGGGTATTTGAGTCCAATCTGTTGCTGTACCAACGCACCCTGGTCGGAGCCTCGGGCGGCAAAACGTTCATAGCCCAGTACCTCAACCATCAGCTTCACGACCAGATCGGCCACGCGGGCAAAATTCATTCCGTGTTCCGTAGGTAGTTCCGAAAAGGCATAACCGGGCAAACTCACGGCAATAACATCAAAATGCAAGGCATCTGCTCGGGCGGGATGCGTGAGCAAGGGAATAAAGTCGAGTACCTGCACAAAGCTACTCGGCCAGCCCTGCATCAGGAGGAGCGGTACGGCATTGGGAGAGGCAGCTTTAGCATGAATGAAATGAAGAGTGACCCCATCCACTTCAGCCCGATAATGAGGAAAGGAATTAAACCACTGTTCGCGTTGCCGCCAGTCGTAACCGTCTGCCCAATAGTTCAGCAGATTTCGTAAGTAAGTAGGATCAGTACCTTCCGTCCAACTGGCATTCTGCAGGGGAGTGGGTAGGCGGGTATGGACCAGACGTCGTTTCAAGTCCTGAAGGTCTTCCTCGGGAATTTCAATACGGTAGGGTTGAAGGTGCATACGGTTGCGTTGATTACAGGTAAGACGGGGGCGTATCCATTAAGGTCGCTAAAACATCGATGGCTTGGCGTACTACTTCTTTATCCGCCGCCGAAAAGCGTTCGTTCATCTGATTTGCTAGCCAGGTTTCCCGTTCCCGTCGCGAATCCAGAACTTTTTTTCGACCCGTTTCCGTCAGCGATATCAGGGTCTTCCGACCGTCCGTAGGTGATGGTTTGCGGGAAATGTAGTGCAGGGTTTCCAATTGATGAAACACTTGAGAAATGTACTGCGAAGAGATATTGAGTCGCGTACAGAGTTCAGAAGGCAGTAGTTCCGCTTGTAAGGTCAACTGATACAGCACATTTTGGGCAGCGACTGATAGTTGTTCTTCGTTACTAATCTGTTTTTGCAACTGCCGATACAGGCTAACGACCAGCTTTCGAAGGTCATGGGCTAAATTTTCGTCTGAATTCATTTATTTATCAAAGTAAACTTTGCAAAATTAACTTTGATAAATGAATAGCATAGAGCCACATATATTATTTTATGCTGGAGAATCGATAAGTCTGATTTACGCAGCATAAGAAATAAAAGATGTACCGCCATTGGATGCAATGCCTTCATTAAGATCGGTGAGGATTTTTTGCCTGGCTTTTGATAAATTCAGATACGTGTGCCTGCCTTTCTTCTCCTTACTTAGACCGTTGCAGCGGTATTGGCACTTGTTTTTAGTAATCAAACGAAAACAACCTTTGCATATCTATGAAAACCGCTGGACTCCTTTTAATCGTTGTTGGTGCCATCATGTTAGTATGGACCGGGTTCTCCTTCACCAAAAAAGAAAAAGTACTGGATATTGGTCCGCTGGAAGTATCGGCTGATAAAAAAGAAACGGTCAACTGGCCTCCTTACATCGGAGCAGTTTTGGTCGTGGGAGGCATTGCCGTATTTGCAATGTCCAGACGTAGAGCGTAAGGAAGCAGTCATTGCCTGCACGAGTAACGCCCTTGCAGGTAAGAAAAAGTGGTAGCATCGGAAGACGCTACCACTTTTTTTGTTTTATGAACTTGTGTATTGCTAAGGAATCAAAAGTGATTCTGGTAGATTGAGGTTTGTAGTATTGAAAAAGCGAAGCCACTAGGCAAACCTTCGCTACCTTCGTATTTTACTAAAACGCGTACCGTGGAGATTGAAGAAATACTGGATCGGATTGATCCCATGCCGCAGCCTTTCCAGCAAAAACTTATTCAGGAGCTAAAACTAATCACTGTACCGAAAGGGCATTTGCTGATGAGTGCCGATCGACTAGCCGATCAGGTGTATTTTATAAAAAAAGGCGTAGTACGGGCGTATGTGCTGCATCAGGAACGGGAAGTTACGTTCTGGTTCGGACAGGAGGGAGATATTGCCATGTCGATGAACAGCTTTACCATTCGTAAAGCAGCTTTTGAATTTCTCGAAGCCTTGGAAAGTACGGAGGTATACGCCATTTCTATTGAAACATTGCAGGACTTGTACCGTCAGGATATTCACCTGGCCAACTGGGGCAGAAAATTTGCGGAATCCGAATTACGACTGGCGGAGGAACGTTTTACGGCTCGTCAATTCAAAACTGCCCGGGAGCGGTACGAGGATTTTCTCAATAATTACCCCGGACTGCTTCAACGGGTACAGTTAGGCTATATCGCATCGTACCTGGGCATCTCGCAGGTTAGCTTGAGCCGAATTCGTATGAAGCCAGTGGGATTAACTTCTTCTCCCAGAGGGTGACGGAAGGAACGGTTTCGACCCAACCTAGAAAAATTTCTTCGTACAGTGGGTCTTCAACCCAACCCGCTTTTTTTAACATTTGTAAAAAAGTTTAATCATGGCCAGCTTCTAGTTTTGCGGTTACACCCCGAAAAGGTGTTTTATGTACCTTCTTTATATTTCCCATGAAGCAACTGCTGGTTAGTAGCCTTTTTTTATTTTCCTCACTGCTGGTTTCTGCCCAAACGAAATCTTCTATGCAATGGCTTAATCCCCCCAAACAGTGGAGCGGTGATGCTCAGAAATTATCCCTGACGGTGGAACCAAACACCGATTTCTGGCGGATCACCCATTATGATTTCATCCGCGATTCCGGACCTTTTTATTATCAGGAACTAACGGGCGATTTTGAGGCCAGCGTGAAAGTCACCGGGCAGTACCGGGAGCTTTTTCACCAGGCCGGACTGATGGTGCGTATCGACGCAAAAAACTGGATCAAAACGGGCATTGAGTACGTCGATGGGGTACAGAATGTCAGTGCAGTGGTAACCCGTGAGTTTTCAGACTGGTCAGTGGTACCGCGGCACGACAGCCCAGCCTCCCTTTGGTTAAAATTACTCCGCAAAGGGGATTACGTTCAAATCGAATACTCCTTTGATAATCAGAAGTTTGAAATGCTCCGATTGGCGTATTTTCCTCCCGGTGTTAAAGCTCAGATTGGTATGGTAGCAGCGGCCCCGGGTAAAGAGAGCTTTCCAGTCGTCTTTGAAAATTTCGTGGTTAAACCCGTTCAGAAATAGGGGTAACAGCGAGCGTGCTAAGTACAAAAAGTCATGAAAACAGAAAAAGAAAAAATGCTGGCGGGAGAGCTGTACAACGCTCTGGACCCCGAATTAACGGCGGAACGAACGCGAGCCCGGCTGTTACTGAAAGCCCTCAATGAATCACGGGAAGATGAACCCGAATCGCGAGCCCAAATTATGC
The DNA here is from genome assembly GCF_002261125.1 of Siphonobacter sp. BAB-5385. NCBI lineage: Bacteria > Pseudomonadati > Bacteroidota > Cytophagia > Cytophagales > Cytophagaceae > Siphonobacter > Siphonobacter sp. BAB-5385. Next base: position 71,610 of record NZ_NMPS01000031.1, read on the forward strand.
AGGAATTGTTGCCCCAGGCGGGCCCCGGACTCAATATTCAGCCGCCATTCTACTGCGATTACGGAACGAACATTGAGATCGGTGAAAACGTATTTTTTAACTTCGATTGCACCGTACTGGATGTAACCCCGGTTCGCATCGGAGCCCGTACCCTATTTGGCCCTAACGTACAGATTTACGCGGCCACGCATCCCATGGACGCTCGGGTACGGGCGGAAGGACTGGAAAGTGGCAAGCCCATTTCCATTGGAGAAGATGTCTGGGTGGGTGGTAGCGTGGTCATTTGCCCCGGTGTGCACATTGGCGATCGTTCGGTTATTGGAGCGGGTAGCGTAGTTACGCGTGACATTCCTTCCGACGTGTTTGCCGCCGGGAATCCCTGTCGGGTCATCCGACCTCTGGATGCACCGGTTTAAAAAAACGTTAGAAATATTGAAAAGCAGTGGATCATTCCACTGCTTTTTTAATTAAAAAATAAGCCTGTTCAGGTTCTGACTTCTTGGATCTGGTCTAGCCCCTATTCGGTGGCGTTCGACTAAAAAGGCATCCAGTTTATTGAACCTCTTGCGATTCCAGCGATTGAATAATGAGCGATTTAAGTCCCGTGAGCAAATGATCTTTCGCTTCGGCGTAAGACACCCCGTACTTACGATCCACGTGATGCAACGTTTCAGGAAAAGCTTCGAGTAAGCGTTCGTAATACGCATCCAGTTCCTCCGGTCCCGGCATCTGGTAGCGTAAGGTCAGCTGAAAACGTCTTCTGAGGGCCGGATCGATTACTTCCAGGTGATTGGTAGCGGCCACGAGCAAGGCTGTGTCGGGCAGGTAGTCGATCAATTGAATGAGCGAGTTAACCAGCCGTCTCATCTCCCCGACATCCTTATCATCCCGGATTTTGCCCAGGTGATCAAATTCGTCGAGGAACAGAATAGCCTTATCCCGTAAGGCCCGGTCAAAGGCCGCCTTGACATGCCCCGCCGTCTCACCAATTTTGGCGGAGACAACCGTACTCAAATCCAGAATATACAGGGGTTTATGCAGGGCGGAAGCCATGGCTTTGGCCGTGCTGGTTTTTCCACACCCGGTGCTGCCCGCCAGCATCAGCTTGTTGGTCACCGGAAGGTTGTACTTGCGGAGTTCCTCCACATACTTGTATTCTTTAATGACTTGCTGAAGGTACTTGCGGTTCGTTTCATCCAGTCGAATATCCTGCCAATCAATTTTTTCTTTGTCGTGAATCAGTACATCCCATGCATTCATGCCGTAACGCTTGTGTTCGGGGCCTTAGCTTACCCTTGTTTCTGTTTCGCGAAGGTACTTCCTTATTGAGGAGAATACGTTTGAAAAGGTTTAAGGTTTGAATAGTTTAACGTTATAAGTAGCAGGTTGAAGGAAAACCAAGTCATACAGGGGCAGCGTGTAACCGTTTGCAGGTTTGTCGTCCGAAAAAAATCTCCAGGCTGCACCGTATGCACAACCTGGAGAACGGGGGCTCTCTGAAAGCAAAGGTCTTTAGAACAAACGCTCGTAAGCCGGTGGCATTTTAGTAAGCGGTTTGATGCGAATATCCCGGAAGAAAACCTCAGCGGCCTCACTCTGTAGCTGCAGTTTACCCTTCGTCATCGGAACTTCCTTTCCTTCAGGCGTTATGTAACGGGAATTTTGAAGGATCATCACCACGTGGCCATTTACGATATGAAGGCTTTTACCTTCGAAACAAATTAATTCAAGCGTCGTCCATTCATTGTTGGGACTTTCGTAATTACCCGAACGCATGCAAAAGCCATCGCCCCCTTGTTTTAGCGTGCCAAAGGGTTGTTTTTCGTCGGCAATCCGGCTCATACTCCCTTCCGATGGATACGAACGGATATCAATGGCGGAGTTGGCCTGACACCAGAAATCGCCCATGTGTCCTTCCATAATCTGAAATTCCTGGGAGAGCATCCAGGTTCGCCAATAATCAGCCCCCGCTTCTCCAATGGAATGGTAAAGGATACCGGAATCTTTGAGCAAATTCATACGCGGCACGTACTTCTTCTGGCCCCATTTCACCTGAAGTTTCAAGTGATAGTTTTCGTAGGACTGCCGCGAAATCAGGCAGCCATACAGCTCTCCACTAACCCTTAATACCGGACCGCCCTTTTCATTAATCACCGAAAATACCTTCAATGAATCCTTGTCATACCCAACCGGAGCGATCGGATTACCAGCCGCATCTTTCGGTACTTTTCCATTATAACCAGGCTTATGTGCGTAGCTCAGATAGCTTTGCCATTGGGATAGATTTTTATCTAAAAGTGGAGTCCATTCGTCTGCCATTTTCAGGGATGAAAATAGAATCAGGAGTGTAAAGCACGTTATCTGTAGGAAGATCTGTTTCATAAGGATAGGATGTTTAGTCCGTTACAGAAACAAAAGTACAGGTCTGCTTTTAGCCCGTAATTGTAAAAATCCATTATCTATCGGTAGATTTACCGGCAGGCTCTGGCTTTATGAAACGCTACATTTTACACACGCCCTTTAGTATCTATCACTTCGAAGCTCACACCTGGATGCACTCCGTCCATAAGCACACGTACTTTGAAATCATTTTCGTATTGAAAGGAAAGGGCATTCATCACATCAATGGCAACACCTTTCCCTATCAGGACGGCGACGTTTTCCTGTTGGGGCCGGAGGATTTCCATTCGTTTGAAATCGAGGCGTTGACCGAATTCAGTTTTGTCCGTTTCAATGAATCGATTCACAAAGAACATCCTTCCGACAAAGATCGTCCGTGGCAACCCGTGATTCGAACGTTACTGACGACCTCCTCGCAAAGTCGGGGGTCGCTGGTCGTGGATAAGCAGGAGAAACAGAAGTTACACCAGTTACTGGCGGTATTGGAAGCCGAATCGGCGAACGATCAATTGCCTTATTTTGAGATCATTCGGGATAGTTTAATGCGAAGTATGCTGATGATTCTGGCTCGTAACTTATTCAGGGAGACCCCCGCCAAACCAGTACTGAAAGATTCGGTGGAGGCCATTCTCGGCTACATTAAACAACATATCTATCAGCCCGAAAACCTGAGTATCGAGCATCTCGCCCGGACGTTTCATTATGCTCCCGCGTACATCAGTCTTTTATTTAAGAAACAAACGGGAGAATCACTCAAACAATACATTGTCAAGCACAAGATCAAGCTCATCGAGGCCCGCCTGCTGTACAGTCAGCTTAGTCTGAAAGAAATTGCGGATGAGTTTGGCTATACTGATGAAAGCCATTTTTGTAAACAGTTTAGAAAATACACCGGAACAACGCCAACGCTGTTTCGGAAGCGGGACTGACCAGAGAATGATTACCGTGCACGCATGTTCTTTTTGAAAATCTGCACTAGTAAAAGGGACCTCATGATCCAAACTCAGGGATATATCTACCCAAGTACCAGCTTGGATTACTTTTTATAGTAAAGTTCTGAAACAGTTGTTTGAGTTTATTTATTGCCAATTCCAATTCGTACCTGATTCCTGCTTCATCGTTCCTATGAAACATTTACATCTCTGGCTGAAAACGTTGTTGTTAGTAGGCTCCACCAGTTTCCTCACCACTGAGGCTCAAACCGTACAGCTTACGATTACGAATCTTAAATCGACCGATGGACAGATTCTATTGGCAGTATTTAAGGACCAGCAGGGTTTTAAAGATGAAAAACCGGTTTCGCGGCACCGCTTCCCCAAGTCCTCGCTGACGAACGGCACGCTCAAAGTATCCCTGGACTTGCCACCGGGTACTTATGGATTAGCCTTGGTTGATGATGCCAATAAAAACGGGAAAATGGATAAAAATATGCTCGGTATACCCAAAGAGGGGGTAGCCTTCTCTAATTTTTATCTCTCCGGTATGAGCAAGCCTACGTTCGATGACTTCAAATTTGAGGTAAAAGGTGCCTCGATGAATCTGAACTGTAAAATGCGAAACTTCTGAACACTCAGTAGAGTAGGGGATACAAAAAAGCGGGTAGCCGGTTTATACCAACTACCCGCTTTGATTAGGAAAACACTTATTCATTCGTTCTTGGGAAACCAAAAGTCAGGCCCACATTCACCGCCCAGAGTCGGTTAGGGTTCTGCCAGTTGATATTAGTGGTTGAACCAATGGTTGTACGGCCATTTTTATTACCGAACAAGAGATGATAACTTCCTTCGGCAAATACGCCGATTCCTCCAAAAGACAAAGCAACGCCTGCCTTCGGGGCTGCTCCAAAACGCGTATCTTTCTGCTTAGCCACCTGTTCTCCCTGAAAATCAACTTTTACCGTTCTTAGATAGGCTCCGGCTTCCACGCCCAGGTAGGGGCGAATGAACCCATCCGTCAGGTAATATTCAAACATACCAGTTAAGGGAACAATGGATCCCTTGTTTCTGAGGTTCACACCCAGCGACTGGTGTTCGTCGTAAGCCAGCCCCAGGTATTTCGCCGAGACGCCCAGGGCCACTCTGGGACTAAAATACATTTTGGCCGCTATCCCTACGCCGGGTTTTACCTTGGCATCATCGAGCGTAGAAGTGACGCCAGTACCGTGAATGGAAAAGGCTACCTGAGCATGGGATCTTTGACTCAGACTTAGAAGAAATAAGCTGAGGAACAGGCCGTAAAATAGTGATTGGGTTTTCATGGATTTGACGGGTAGATTGAATAAATCACTGGGATGGCAGGTGGATTATACTGAAAAAGAACGTTAGCCTCATTTTCGGTCAGGCTTCTCGAAAGCAAGATGGTAGAAAAAATCAGCCCAGGGATCGCTCTTCCAAAGACTTGCAATCGTAATGGGTTTGATCTTCAGGCGATGCTCATGGGATCGTACTTTTCGATACAATGGAGATTGCCTTTTTTTTTGATCTGTTTTCATGGTCGTACGAAAAGGGGCAGTTGGATGGCTACGTCATTAGGAGATATATCTACTAATTGTTGTAGAAGTAGGTTGGATTAGGATGAGTGCTACAAAAAAGTACGGGGAATTTAGGAATGAATATAAACGCTATCTAAATAGTTGTACATAAAGGGCGTTTTTCCCAGGATTTGTAATACTTCCAGCGTCTGTTCCTGCCGGGTAAAAAGCCTTAATACGCATTCAGGATCGTTCTGATCCAGCGTCCAGCGGCAAATGAGCGTACTGTTTTTGAGAAACCGATGCAAGTTCTGCTGATCGGCCTCGGTTTGAATAGTTGTTGAAAAGATATACAAATACATCGCCTTAAGATTACGCTGCTTCTCACATGTAGTAAACCCTAGATCTTTCAAACCCGATCATTCGAGTACCGCAGTTCCGTTGGATACGACTTTGTACAGAGCTATGCTGCAAAAATAACGGTCCATTTGGTAGATATATCCCCGATATTAAAATATCGACGATGGCTTCAAATAAATAAGTGGATTTTGGGAATATATCTACTCAACTTGCTGAAATGGGTAGAGTGAAGTTCTAATCCGCTAACTGTCGTTCGTACAATGCGTGCATCTTCTTGAGCGTCTGATTCAGCTGATCGAGTTCGTCTGTACTCAATTCTTTAGCCAGGAAATCATCGAATCGGCTGGCAGTGCTAAAAGCCATTTCAACAACCAGTTTGCCCTTATCAGTTAGCCTGATCAATTTCTTACGTTTATCTGCGGTATCTGCGAGTGTCTGTACGTACCCATCTCGTTCCAGTACCTGTAGGGAGCGGCGTACACTGGATTTATCCCGTTTGATGAGGGTTGCAATGTCCTGCTGCGACAAAAGGGAATCACCCGCCAGATGAACAATAGCTAATACAGGAACCTGATCAAACTGGAAAGTAAAGCCTCTACGAATGTACTCACGGTCCAGCAACCTTACCATGAGCATATTGACCATATTGAATGAAATGGCGACGGAATTTCCTAATTGAGATTCTAGGTTGGTAACGATTATATCTTCAGTAAGCTTTTTCATGTAAGCAGGCTCGTTTCGTCAAAATTAATAGAATATGTTACGGTTGTACCGCTCAGAAGCTACAACTTACTGACTCAGTATCTGTTAAAATAACTATTGTTGTCTAGATAATGATTATAGTAACATTGAGTATAAAATAAGATAAATATATGTTTCATAATTATGCTTATGTTAAGCAGAATTGATAAGAAATGGAGTATAGTCTACGAAATCGGGCCTTACTCCTACCCTGTTCGTTTCAAAACCATAGTAAACGCTTTATTGTCTTAATCAATGTCAATGACTTGGCAAAAAGGTTCTATATCCCTTATATTTAACCCTTCTTTACGTGTTATCGGGTCGAATTAATGAATCATATTCTCTTTTCTAACCTTAGAAAAAACGCTTACTTCGAAGACAGGTCCGTTCGTGAACTCATCAAGCCGGGACTTATTTTATCCTTTTTTTTGATTAATGGTTATATTCTGACTGCCCGCATCATGGAAGGTCAATGGAAGATGAATCCCGTTAACCTGGTCCTCTCCCAGATTTTTCTGCTGCTGCTCTGTAGTTCAGTGTGGGTTCTCATATTGATTATTTTTCATGAGCCAAAAATTCCCAAAACCTGGCAAAAAGCTGTGGTTAGTTTCGTGGGAAGTGGACTCACTTCTATCTTGTTCTACTATACTTTTAATGGTCTGGCTGAGGATTACCCTTTAAAACCCTTAAGTACTTATCCGCTGTATTGGGCTTTATTTCGTTTGTTTAATCGCGGCCTGGCGATTTGGCTGTTTTTTTATCCACTTGCCTATTTTTATATGAAGCAGAAAGAATGGCTGGATTCAAACTTACAAATTGAAGCCGTGAAGAGTCAACAGCTTACCGCTCAGATCAAGCTGTTACAACAGCAGATGACACCCCACTTTTTATTTAATTCATTAAATGTATTGAAATCAGGGAATAAGGACGACTGGACTAAAAAATATATTGTCGAATTAAGTAAAATTATTCGTTATCAACTATACGGAAACAGTCATAAACAGAGTCTGATTACTCTGCTTCAGGAGTTGCAATTCGTTGAGTCCTACATCTACCTATTGAAAGAGCGTTTTGAAGGAAAGCTGGAAGTAACTATGCGGATAAGTGAGGAGGTCTGGAAAGCAAAAATTCCTCCTTATACGTTGCAAACTCTGGTAGAAAATGCGATGAAGCCTTATAGTATGTCCAGCAAGCAACCCTTACGCATTGAGATTTATGATGAGTTAGATTACATTATTGTAACGAGTGATTACCAGTACAAGGAAGATTCAGAAAAGGCTCGTCAAACGATCGCCGACACCGCTCTTGAAAATATTCAGGAGCGATACCAATTGATACATGATCGCACTCTGGAGATTACTCAGCAAAATGACCGTTTTATAGCTAAAGCTCCTCTGATTTTCGAACCTTTAATACACGAATCCTTGATTGATAATGGTAGTTAGGGTGATTAAAAGGTTTTATATTTTCATTTAAAAAATAGGTCATTCCTTCCAGACGGCTCTGTCATTTTTACTTACCAAGCAAGCACATACGAAAGGGGTTTTAAGTAGCTGTAATTTTACAATACATCAGTATGGAAAGTTCATTTCTCTCCTTCTTCAGAGATAACAAGTATATAAAGGATGGTTCTGCCCGTGAACTGATTAAGCCGGGAATTATCTTCTGTTTTCTTTTAATTTACGTTTATGCATTGCCCCTGCGTTTTCCTCACGATTGGCAGCGTGACCCCGTAAATTTGCTGGTTTCACAGTTTTTTCTTTTCCTGATGTGTTGCAGCAGCTGGTTGGCCATTCTGTACATTCTTCATGAACAAAGTATACCCCAAGTCTGGCAGAAAATTTTAGCTAGTGCTTTAGCCTGCCTATTTATTTCCATTGGTTTCCATTACGCTTTCCATTCCCTAGGTGAGATTTACACAGCAAGATCTTTGGAAAGCTACCCCTTGCCATGGGCCTTATTTCGGTTGTCACTTAGAGGCCTAATGATGGTTTCTTTTCTCCTACCGTTCGCTTATTTTTACGTGAAGCGTAGAGATGTGATGCTGGCTAAGATTCAAATAGAGCAAGCTAAAAATGAAAAGCTTACTGCTCAACTGATAGTATTACAACAGCAGATGACACCCCACTTTCTGTACAATTCATTGCAGGTGTTGGGATCAGGTAATGGTGATGACTGGACCAAAAAATACATTGCAGAATTAAACAAAGTAGTTAGTTATCAGCTTCAAGATCACGATCAGAATAGTTTGATTTCTGTTGCGGATGAATTACAGTTTGTGGAATCTTATGTCTATATCTTACAGGAACGTTTTGAAGGAGCCTTACGCATTGCCTTTCGTGTCAGTGAACAGGCTAGACAAGCCAAAATTCCGCCGTATGCCTTGCAAACCTTAGTGGAGAATGCAATCAAACATAACATTATGTCCTCTGGCAAACCATTATCCGTTGAAATCTTTGACGAACAGGATTATATCGTAGTCAGAAATAACTATCAGCCCAAAGTCGATTTTGAAAATGACTTCCAGACTGGATCAGGTATTGGTTTAAAAAATATACAGGAACGTTATCAATTGCTGGCCGACCGCTCTATTGTTATCGCTCAACAGGATAATTATTTTACTGCGAAAGCTCCTTTACTAGTAGATAGCACTTCTTCTTATAAATAAACTACGGTATTGAAGGTTAGAGATAAAGTCTTTCTGTATGTATAAAGATCAATCGATTGGCAGGATTGATAAATTTTGAAGCTGTTCCATTCAAATAAAGCTGAGTTAGTAACTAGCTTCAGGATTTACTTTTTCCTTAACCTTTCCAACGTTCGTTAATCCATTCGGGTCTTATTCGTAAAACCTAATGGCTATGAACTATCTACTTGTTTTTGTATCACTGCTCGTTTTAGTTAGCTGTAAAAAAACACCTTCTTCTCCCAGGCCAGTGGATTGCGATGCTTCGCAAGCATATGTGACTTCCGTGGAAGAAGGGTCCCGTCGGTTACTAGGAACCTGGCGACTAAAGACCGTTAAAGGTGGGTTTGTAAAGCACGATACAATACCCAACCAAGTAGTTCATTTCTTTGCTAACTACACGTGCCAGGTTACTGCTCAAGGCCGTACTTCTCCCCGAATGCCTTATGAAATTTCTCTAGCGGATCGCCCCCTTCAATTGTCGGTTATGGATAGTGTCGAAACTTCGTACTTGCGACAATTGGGAAAATCCAGGATGTACATCTGTGAGGAGGAACTTATCCTGGACTACGGACGGGAAGTAGATGCCCAAGCTTATATCTACACCCGACAACCCTAACGCTGCACCATTCTGAGATTTTGATCCTTCCGAACGTACTCTGGAAAAATCTTTCTGTTTAATTCTCGCGGGCTTTAAAAAGGCCTGACAAATTGTCTTTCGAGATTTTCAAGTGTTCCACGCCCTAAAAACGAGCTAGCGTCGACTGATTTTACATTTGTTAGACGTCCATTCAAGAAATGTAAAACAACCAAGTAGAAGCTTAGTTATCAATACTTTAGAAAAATTCAGTACTAAATCTGATGGATGGTTGAGAATCGTGTAGAACGAGACTGATCTGAAAGGAATAGTGAATACTGAAATCTCGTGAAAGATCGCAAGGTTCATCCGCTTAATTAACCCGTCCTTTTTCCTCCTGGGTAGCATCACTATAGGAACGATTACGGGTTTGTTTGCCAAAACGATACGCAAAGGCCAGACCTATCCGACGTGTGTCGGTTCGACTGGTCCGAAACTCCGTAGCCCCTTGCAGACTGCCGGTTTGTTCACGCTGTACCCAGCTTCGAAGCCAGTCTTCCACCATCAGATTGATGCTTGCTTTATTGGACCAAAGTGACTTTTGAATTCCAGCGTTGATTCGATACAGGGATTGACTCCTGCGTTGACCATTGATACTGGGACCCGTATAACTGATGGTGCATTCCGCTCGCCAGGTTTTACCCAGTTTCAATTGATTCGTTACGTTGATACGACCCGTTAGCAACTGGGCATCGAGGGCTTGTCCGTAGAGTTCAGTCGGTAAAATAGTCAGATGCACGAACCCGCCAGACGCCATGAATGTCCAAATGGGAAAGGGATTATAGGAGGCGTAAGCTGAAAGCGAAAGGAGTTTGCCGTTGGCAATGTTTCCGGGACGTGTAATGAAAATATCTCCCACGGCCTGAGTTGTTTGAAAAATGATATTACGAAACTGGTTATACTGAAAACTCAGACCCCAAATGGTATTGTGTTGATACTTAAGCTCGAATTGCTGGGGATAGGCCGGTAAAAGCTGGGGATTTCCTGAGGTATACGTATAGTTATCGAGATAAAATAGGAAGGGATTTAACTGCTGGTAATTCGGTCGGTTGATCCGGCGACTGGCACTCAGCGTTAGTGATCGCGTACCCGCACTATCGAGTTTATAACTCAGAAAGATACTGGGAAACACATTGGTGTATTGTCGGGAAAAACTGGATTCGGGTACTTCCGGATTTTCCCGCTGCTCACCCTTTAGCCCCGTTTGTTCGAGCCGCAGCCCCGCCTGGGCCTGCCAGCGTTTGCCATTTTTGCGAGCATTAATATATACCGAACGAATCGATTCCTGATAGATGAAATGATTGGACTGTCGGTAATTAGGGATGAACTCGTTGTCTACGCGTTGATAGTACCGGGAATCAAGATCGTTGGTTACGTGACTCCATTTTAAACCCGCTTCGAGCTTACCACCGCTAGCGAATGGACGGGTAAAGTCCGTTTTAGCCGTACTGATCAGTAGTGAGGAAGGAAGATCATACCTAAATCGCTGGTCAGTTACTAACACTTCATGGGGATCATAACTTTGATTTTGCAGGAATTGCGTGCTTTGATTACCGTACGACCAGTGTGTAAGGTCTACGGTCCATTCCTGCCCTTTGCGGTCAAATTCCCGCTGTAAATGGAGGGAGAGGCCGCGATTGTTTCGTTGCGAATGAGCATCAATCGAGCCACGTCCGGTAGAATCCAGCTCTGGGGCAAAACGCTTACTCAGGTAGGATAACCCTTCCCGTTTGGGGGCGTGCGTATAATCCAGCTCCAGACTGAGCGAAGTTTTTTTCGTAAACGCGTACTCGATTTCCAGTTTACCCGTCAGACTATGACCGCTGAGCCAGGAGCGATTCATCAGATTGACAAAAGCCTCCGACTGACCGGATGCCTCGGTAAAGGTTCGGTCCACTTGTTCACGGGTTTGATTGCCATCCTTACTATGAGAAAATAGCCCGGACAGTCGTAATTTTTGCTGGGTATACTGAAGCGATACACTTTGGTTCGTTCGACTTTTCCAACCCTGACTGTAATTGGCATTCAGGCTACCATTCAGGCCCTGCAAGCGTTCTTTCTTGCGTTTGATATTCAGCAAAGCACTACCGGCAGCATCGTATTTAGTGGATGGATTCGTCATCAGTTCCAGTCGGTCAAGGGACGAAGCGGGTAACGACCGCAGATAATCGGCCAGATCGCGACCGGACAAATACGTCGGCTTCCCATCCATGAGTACGGTGACACTGCTCATGCCATTTAAGCGAATCGTGCCATCCGTGTCCACCGTGATTCCCGGTACCTTTTCAAGCGTTTCCAGCACGTGACTGGTTGCACTACTCAGCAGATTTTCGACATTCACAATCGTTTTATCCAGATCGTGCTCAATCAACGGACGTTTACCCGTAATCTTTACTTCCTTTAAGTCCGTATTCTTTGAAGGCTGAAGCTTAATGACCGAAAGATTCCAGGGGCTGCGATTCAGGAAAAAGGATGGGCTGGTGTAGCTTTCGTATCCCAAAGCGGTCACCTGTACCTGATAAGTTTCCTTCGCCAGCCGATGTAACTCAAAATGTCCGGTACTATCGGCAACTACCCCTTGCAGTACTTTTGTATGTTTCAAAAGTAGAATCGTTGCTCCGGGAATGGGGCGAGCCTGTTCATTCTGAATCCTGCCCTGTAAGGTATAGGTGGAATCCTGAGCCCAGACGAACAGTGGCAAAAAGACGAGTACGGTCAGTAAGCGTTTCATAACAGACGAGCGAATTGTTTCGTCGGCGAAAGTGCAGTGACTCGATCGGTAGCCCTAATGATCCGGATGGAGGGCATAAGGAGACGGACAGAATGAGCATTTCAGGGGTTAAACCCATTCGTCCGCTTTTAAACAGTATTGGTAAGGAAAGGCAGCCTGTTCAACCGGAAAGTTTTCAAGCCTATGGTCGATCCCGTAGTTTTCGGCAAAACTTAAGTATAATGAAAGCAACAAGCTCTATAAACCTTTTTCAGACGAGTCGGATTCTGCATCTGTTGATCGCGGCGGCGGTCGTTTTCGTCGTCTATTTCCTGTTAGAACCGTATTTCGAACGGGTCCTGGCGGGTAAGCACGAAGACCAGGTTGCGTTGCTGGCGGGCGTGTACTTTGTGGGGGGGATCTACCTCGGTCGGACCTTTTCACAGCTTTTGACGGTTAACCAAACCCGCATTCCCAATCGACAATTAATCATTCTGCTTATTCTAATTCTCTTTTGCTGTATTGCTTTATTACTTATTAATACCTTACCCTCTTTCTTGAATCTCGTTATCTTCATCACGCCCTTTACGGCTTTAAGTATTCTGGTGGGTATGTTTGTCAAGCACATCCGTACCGCCATCACTTTACAGTTGAAGGATGCTCAGGTATCGGCGGAACAAAGTCAGAGTGAGTTGCAATTGTTACAGTCCCAGTTAAGTCCACACTTCTTATTCAATACGCTTAACAATCTATACGGATTGTCATTGACCGATCACGAGAAAGTCCCGCCCCTGCTGTTAAAACTTTCGGATCTTTTACGCTATTCTGTCTACGAAACCAAAGTCCTATGGGTGCCCTTGGTCGATGAACTTTCGTACCTGGATAACTACATTGCTTTTGAAAAGATCAGGTTAGGAGATCGGCTCAATTTACGGGTACAGTGGGAAAGCATTCATGATCCTAGCGTGCAAATTGCCCCGATGTTGTTGATTGTGTTTGTTGAAAATGCCTTCAAACATTCTAAAAACACGGTTGAATCGAAGATTACCATTGAAATTGAACTGAAACGCTGGGCCGATTCCATTTTGTTTTCCGTTCGAAATTCGTACGAGAAACTAGAAGCTCAGACGCTCAATAAAAACAGTGGCCTGGGTCTGGAGAATGCCCGGAAACGGTTAGAGCTTTTGTATCCCGGCGAACATACCTTAACGATCAACGCCCAGCCGACGTTTTATCAGGTTCTTTTACAGTTAAAGAAGAAGTAACATGGTGCCCTGCCTGATTGTGGATGACGAGCCGATTGCCCGGCAAATCATCGAGACGTATTGTAGTCATTTACCCCAGCTTCGGGTCATGGCCAGTTGCGGTAATGCTCTGGAAGCCAAGGCGATCCTGCAACAGCAAGCCGTATCGATTCTGTTTCTCGACATCAACATGCCCGTGCTGGATGGCATTGCCTTTCTGAAAACGCTTCGCCAGCCCCCGCAGGTTATTTTCACCACAGCCTACAAAGAATACGCCGTAGACGCCTTCGATCTGGCTGCTTGCGATTACTTATTGAAACCCTTTTCCTTGGAACGTTTCATCGTAGCCGTTGACAAGGCTCTGGCCGCTTTACGGCCTACGCCCGTAGCTCTGCCTGACAAGTCGGAAAGCTTTGTCTTTCTTAAATCCGAAGGTCGTATCTATAAACTCCTACACGAAGAAATCCTCTTTGCCGAGGCCAGTGGAAATAATACGAAGATCGTTACACCAAAGCAGATGATTCTACCAGCGATGACGTTTACGCGGGTGGAAGAACTTTTGCCGGGTACGGTATTTCTGCGGGTACATCGTTCCTTTTTAGTCAACAAGTCCAAGATCTCGCATATTGAAGGAAATCGCATTTTCCTGGATGGCTACGAGATTCCGATTGGAGCCAATTACCGCGAGCAGTTTCTTCGGGAGGTGGGCTTAGCTTAAGGTTGCGGTACACCTAGCACTTTCTGTAACAAATCCGTGGAGGTATGAAACAGCGTAACGTCAGGGTGCGAAGCTAGTACATCCGCCCGGGTATACCCCCAGGCGACGCCTCCAAACGCCGTAGCTACCTGACGGGCTGCTTCCAGATCCCGAAGTTCATCCCCGATGCAGATGGTTTCGTGGGCTAGAACGCCGTTTCGCTTCATGGCTTTGGTAAACTTTCTCCGCTTCCCAAACAGGGAAGCCCCGCATCCGTAATAGGAAATGAGCGAAGCACAGGCTGGCCCCAGTACGCGGCGTATATTGGCTTCACTATTGGAACTGACGATGGCTAACCGAACGCCCTGTTCGGCAAGTTGGTGTAACACAACCGGAATGCCTTCAAACAACTGAATTTGATCAATATCTCGGGCCATGAGGCGGATAAACGAGCGGGCAATCAGCGGCATTTTCCAGGCGGGTAGCTTGGCTCGTTTCATCATTTGTCGGGCATCCATACCCCGTAAGTGATCCACGTCTTCGGGTTGAATGACGGGAAACTTATAGGTAAGAGCCAGCGTATTTACCGTACGCAGGAAGTACGGAAAGGAATCGGCCAGGGTACCGTCAAAATCAAAAATGACCAGTTTATAAGGCATGGGGGCGGTGGTTTCAGGTGATTACAAAGATAGTAGCGTTACCGATGGTAATCCTGCTAGTAATGAATGAATCAGCTAATCTGCCGGATGTATTGAGGTTACGTTGTACTAAATGGAGCTTTTTGTAAACGGTTCGGCTTCACGTACACATATCCTCCGGTAACGTCAATGATCCAATTGAATCGTTTCAGCACATCACCGCCCAATACACTGATTTTCTGTCGGCCGATCGCTCCCTCAAAAAAACTGACCGGAACCTGCTGGAGCTTAGCCTTTCCCAGCAAAAAAGCCGACAGACTGGATTTCTTGGTCTTTAAACGATTGCCGTACGAATCCTTTAACTCCTGGCCACTGATAACGGGCAAATGTTGAATCTGAGCGTGCTGAGCCACCCATGCATCATCCAGTAACAAGCTACCCGCATACCCCGAATGCATGAGAAAAGAATGACGCAGCGTGTCCGTTCCGATAACCAGCCCTCCCTCCAGATAAAGCATATCCTGCTGAACCTTCAGCGGAAGTTTCTCGTATCCCCGCATGGCCTTGGGAAGATGCTGATGAATGACAAGGACTTTCTCGTCAAAATTGATCTCAACCACCCGGCCCGCGAAAAAATCAAGGCCAAATTTTCCATCGGTACCAGGCCCCGAATATTTGTTTTCCCAAATGGAAACCTGTTCATAGGTAAGATCGCCCAGTTGCAAGGTATTGTTTGGACTATACCGGGAGGCATTTCCCTCACCACCCCAGCTTTTGACCGTATCGGTTCGGGCAAATTGCAGACTTCGCACGTTTCGCGTAGCGTCTTCCGTAAGCGTGAGTCCACCCGATGCCGTGTGGAACATGAGCTGTAAGGTATCGATCCGATTGATGAGAACCCGTACCGAGATGTTATTGGCGGGAGTCAGTTGAAAGGGGATGCGGACGGGTTTCTCCTGACCCCAGGATTTTAAGCAAACTACGAAAAGAAAACTGAGCAGGCTGAATGATTTCATGCAGAAGGGAGCGATACGTACGGGAATTGAAAGTACGGAAAATAGATCAACTAGCCATAAAAAAGACCAGCCTTGTGCAGACTGGTCTTTTTTTATGCGTAATACAAGTATTTACAAAGACGCCTTCGTGAGTTGAATGGAATTTTTCCCTTGGGGCGTAGCCACTTCACTAGCGATCAGAAGTTGGTTGTTGCCCACCATCAAACCACTCGGATTCATGGTACTGGCGGTTTCATTGAGCCATTTTGTATCAGAAACGGCAGTGCCTTTAACTGTCCGGTACGCAATGCTTTTACCGGCACCATCCTGTTTGTTCTGGTCCCAGAGTAAAACCCCGCCGTCTTTCGAACCCACCAGGGCGGCATTTTTAGCCGATGGATCCGTAATAACGAGCAGTTTTTTGCCTTCGGTCGTTACCAGACGAAGACCGGGTTCGTTCTTACCCGCCGAAAACCACGATACTAGTCCGCTTTTACCCGAACGTACGGAAACGGCACCTGAATGCGGGCAACCGTTGATCTGCCAGTTATCATCGTGCAGAATCTCGGATTGCGAAAACGTTTTGCCATTGTCTTTGGAAACCAGTCGGGCAATGTCACGAATGTTGTCACGGTTATCGCGATAGTATACGTTAAGCTTGCCATCGGTATCAGTCAGCAAACTAATGGGGCAGCAATCGCAGGGTGTAGGGTCCAGCAATTGTTCGGGTTCAAAGCGATCTCCTTTCGATACAACCAGGCGTAAATCACGCTCTTCGTGTTTGGTACTGCCGACCACATCTTTCAGATAAGCAACGGCTACTTCACCATTGGCCATGACCGTAGCGTCGAAAAAGCCCCGCAGAGCAGGTACGTCTACATCCTGGTACACGGGCTGGGGCGTAGACCAGCTTTTGCCAGCATTTTTGGAAAACGTATACACGACCTGCATGGCTTTCCGATCACCCATGTTGGGACGACCTCCGCCACCGGTTGGCCGGGTACCATGACCTTCATGGCCACCCCCTTGTGGAGCAGCGGCCGGGGTGGTAGTTGCCACCATCGGTTTAGCCGTCATTTTGGGATTATAGGTGAAAACGGCCACCCAGGTTCCGTCTCCTTTGAAAATGAGTTTGGGCCGCATCAGCTGACCTGTTCCAATGCCGGGTGCTGAAAAGATCAGTTGTTTGTCGGAAAAATGCTGACCCTGATCGGTAGACGTTGCAAAGTAGTAACCCACTACACTTTGGTTATCCTTCTCGGTCCAGGATAAAATTACATCCCCTTTGGGCGTTTTAGTCAGGAGTGGAAGACCGTATACTTTAGTCGTATCACTAAACAATGGATGGGCCGCGAAGGCTCCCAGGCTCAAGCACCAAAGCAGGAGAAAATACGTAAGACGTACCATAATCGGATAAAGTTTAGATATGATCAAGGCCAGCTATAGTTGTTGGGAAGGTGCTGGGAATGTAGGAACAAACATAACGATTAAGAACTAGTCTAAATAGCAATTAGCTCAAAATACAATTAAATGAGACTCAATCGATAATAAATGAGATGTAAAAGAAAGGAGAGGTGAATGGTTAGTAGGTATGGAATAGCTATGAGTGGGATAAACGTTGAGCTAATGAAGAGTAGAAATCCAAAGAAGATTAAATTTAATTAAATTATTATAACGTAAAAAAAACGTTATAATAATTTAAAATTTCCATTATTGTCTCTGCCCACCAGGACAGCCCTTAATACGCTACTAAACAATAAGGTAAACCTAGAACTCTAGTTCGTCCAGTGGAAACTACAAAAGGAGCTTTGGGCTCGACCCATTGCCTAAGGTTGGGTTTTACCTTACCCCTAACAGCAGCGGAGATTGGAACCAGTTCCTAATCATTGGTAACTTTTCTCGAACGAGAAGGCCTGCCCTACCCATGGGGTAAGCCAAGCCCGTTCTCTAATCACATAAACCAGCACTATCCCTGAAATACCGCTACTAAGGCTTCCAAAGCTCCCGGAGCGTGCAGCATTTCAGTAGATTCGAGAGTAGCTTTAGCCACTTGCGAGGCCCGGGATCGCATCTGCTGTTCATAGGCTGCAATGGCTTCCAGCATAGTCGTATAAGTGGGATTCGTCAAGCACTGGCTCAATTCAAGAGCATCCGCCATGGCCATATTCACGCCTTCCCCGGCGTAAGGGGGCATCAGGTGAGCCGCGTCACCCAGCAGAGTCAGGTTAGCTTGTGCTTCCCAGGTTTGGTCTAAGGGCATGCAGTACTGCGGGCGAGGGATAAAGGGCGTTTCGGCTTGGGTAAACAGTTCAGACCAGTGATCATCCCACGCCGCAAATTCCGATTGGAACCAGGCCAGTACCTGCTCTTTTTGGGTGAAGTCAATCCTTGACGTCCGTGCCCAGTCTTCTTCCGTTCTGAATCCTGCGTAGAAAGACATACTACCATCCCCTTTCGAACTCACAATCAGTGACTGACTGTTTCCTAAAGCAAAGATCTTGCCTCCTTTTAACAGCTTATAAATGGATGGACTGGCTGTTTCGGCATTCGGAACGGCTCCTTCCAATACCGTAATCCCACTATAAAAGGGTTTGATTTCCGTTAAAAACGTTCGAATGCGGGAACGAGCTCCGTCGGCTCCAATCACTAGATCGGCTTGTACGGAAGTGCCGTTTTGAAAAGTCAGTTCCCATCCTTCCTGTTTCGGTCGCATCGTTATCAATTGACGATCCCAAACCACCGTACCCGGCTGTAATGAATCCAGCAACAGGTTTCGTAAGGGCCCACGGTCAATTTCCGGACGGTCGTCCTGATACGAATCCTGTACATGATCATCCCAGTAGATCGTACCCTTCGCATCTACGACTCGTAACTTACCGGCATCGGGTCGGTAATTCACCAAGAAAGCTTCCATTAATCCTGCCTGGCGGAGGGCTTCCAGACCCGACTCTTCGTGTAAATCCAGGGTGGCTCCCTGAACGCGGGCCTTTTCATTCACATCCCGTTCGTATACCTTTACCTCGGCTCCTTGTAGTTGTAACAAACGGGCGAGGGTCAGGCCCCCCGGTCCTCCGCCGACGATGGCGATTGTTTTACCTTGTATAGTCATGGCTTTTTGCGTTTAAGTACGCAGCAAACCTAGACAGCAGGGAGGGTTGAAAATTGTATAAATCGGTCCTCGACATTTTTGCTTAACTCTTTGGGTACGACACCGGCAAACTTTTTCACTTCCCGAATGAAATGAGCCTGATCGGTGAAGTTCTCTTCCGGAAAGAGTTTTCCCTGACGAAGGTGCTCAAACGAAGCCCGAAAACGCAGAATGGTACTGTAGGTTTTCAAAGGCAAGCCAAACCACTGGGTAAAATAACGGTTGATCTGCCGACGATTCCACGTTACCCGCCGGGCCAGTTCTTCTACGGATAGATCGCCTCGGGACTCGTATAATAATTCAAACAACTGCCGCTTTCGGGTATCGGGATTGGGGTGAATACGACGTTCGATGAACTCACTAACGCGGGAACAAAAGGCTGTAAAATCCAGGAGATCCTCTGGCTGGATTTCCCAAAATCCTGCCGGTAAGGAGCGACCTGTATTCAGCAGGGTAGCTACGCTTTCGCCCAATACATATTCCACAGCCAATAGGTTTAAACTCACCGCAAACATCCGCGTACCCGGTGAAAGGTCCCCCTTGCCGGGTTCCGTATCCAGTCCGCGTAACATCGCCTGTATCGTCCCTGTCGAAGTCTTTGAAAAGAGAATATCCACGCGTCCGTCGGGCACCACGATGACGGGCAGCTTCTGTTCGGATGACTGTTCGAGCATCCAGAAACCCTCCACAAAGGTCGAAAGGGGGCCATCTGGCTTTCGTAATTGATAAGTTAGACCGTGGGTTGACATAGCGGCACCAGTGTAAGCAAATGATTACCCAAAGGTAGTGCGTACCCGTAAAGACAATACGCGGAACAAGCCTTTATCTATAACGAAAAACCAGATTTTAAATACTATATCCTTCTTCTTTGCATACCTGTAGCCTTAACGATGTATACAACGACCCATTAAAATTGAATTTGTCAAAAAGGCCGAGTAACAAGCCGATCCCGTATTTTTGGGCATGAATCAGTCCCAACTCGATGCCCTTCGCGAAGCTCTTCAGGTTTCGCCGCAGAATGTACCCCTTTGGCGAATGCTGGCCGATGCTTATTACCAGCTCGCTCGGTATGAAGAAGCTCTCGAAGCCTATAAAGCGGCCCTACAACTCAGTGCTGACCTGGATTTAAAATTCAAACTGGCCGAATGTTACCTGCAACTAGCCAGTTTCTCAACGGCTCACGTCATTGCCGAAGAATTACTGGATACGGCTCCCTCCCCTCAGGTTCTGTTTCTGCTCGCTCGTATTGCCCTGGCGTCTGGTGATCTACAGATGGCCAATGCGTACTACAAGCAGGCCACCGCTCAGGATCATACCTTAACGCAGGCAGAATTTGAAGAGCAACTCAATAAGGCCATTCGGGATTCGGGTTTGGGTCAAACCAGTAGTTTTGACGAGGTGATTGACCGCCTCGAAGCGGAAGGTTCAGGGCTTATCGAAAAGCCCCGCGTCACCTTCGCCGAAGTCGGAGGACTTTCGGCCGTCAAGGAGGAAATTGCTCTAAAAGTGATTCACCCACTTAATAACCCGGAAATTTATAAAGCCTTCGGCAAGAAAATTGGCGGCGGTATCCTGCTGTACGGCCCTCCCGGTTGTGGGAAAACGCTGTTGGCCCGGGCTACGGCCGGTGAAATCAAAGCGAATTTTATTTCAGTAGGCATCAATGAAGTGCTGGATATGTGGATGGGTAACTCCGAAAAAAACCTGCACGATCTCTTCCAGCAGGCCCGGATGCATACGCCCTGCGTTCTGTTTTTCGACGAAATTGATGCCCTGGGTGCCAGCCGGACCGATTTACGCAAAGCGGCGGGCCGTACCCTCATCAACCAATTTCTGGATGAACTCGATGGGGTGAAGTACAGCAACGAAGGTATCCTGATTCTGGGAGCTACCAATACGCCCTGGTACCTGGATACCGCCTTCCGCCGCCCGGGTCGTTTTGATCGTATTGTGTTTGTGAGTCCGCCCGACGTAGCGGCCCGGGTAGAAATTCTGCGAATCCTGCTGGCTGATAAACCGCTCGAAGGAATCGATTACCAGTCCATTGCCAAACAGTCCGACGGCTATTCGGGGGCAGATTTACGGGCTCTGGTTGATCTCGCCATTGAGCAGAAATTACCCGAATCACTTCGGCAAGGTCGGGTACTACCCCTAACGATGGCTGACTTCAAGGAAGCTCTTCGCAGGCATCGCCCTACGACCAAAGAATGGTTTGCAACGGCTAAAAATTACGCTTTGTATTCCAATGAAAGTGGTCTGTACGATGATATTTTGACTTATCTGAAGCTAAAGTAGCATGTATAAAGATGCTTCAGCCGAAGTAAATGGCCTGCTTATCAAAGCCCAACTTTTACAGGATCGAAAATTGTGGAGGGATGCTCTTGGCATTTATCGGCAATTGCTTCACCAGCAAGTGCAAACTGCTGAAGTATGGGAAGGCTTAATGCAGACGTATCTAGCCATGGAAGATTTCGAGAACGCCTGGGACACGTCTCTGCGTTGGGAAAAAACCTTGCCTTTCAATAGCCGCGTGTATTTCTTGCGTAGTATGTTACTGGCTAGCCAAGGAGAGTACGGGCAGGCCCGGGAATCCATTCATCAAGCCCTGACATTACAAACCGATCAGCCGGATTACTATTGCCTGTACGCGGAGCTTTTACTAACCAGTAAATCGTACAAAGAAAGCTGGGATGTAAGCCGTCAGGGCTTAGCCATCGATGCTGAGCATGTTGGGTGTCTGAAAATACAGATTGCGGCACTTTCACTACTGGAATATGATTATTCATCGGAAGCTTTTCATCTGTTAACCCTTACGCCCGAAGATCCGATGACGCACGCCATTGTAGGCTGGGTACATTTGTACGCTCATCGGATCAAGGAAGCTCAATATCATTTTAAAACGTCGCTGAGAATTGACCCGATGGTCAAGAGCCCCAGAGACGGCCTACTGGAGTCCATTAAGGCTAATAGTGTCGTATATCGATTTTTGATGGATTGCAGGGATGGCAATGTAAATGACGATGTGGCCCGAGGCTTACGTTTAGGCTGGATAATCGTATGTTGCGTAGTATTCATCATCTGGGTACCCAAGCATGTACCTAGAGAGTGGCAGTGGCTAAGCAGTCTAAACCGGGTCTTCGCCTTCCTCTTTGCCATTCCCGTAGCCCTAGTCAGTTTACTGTTTCTAAATCTATTTCTGAAACCGCTATCCAACGCAGCCTTACTTTTACATCCTTTCGGAAAAATGTGTCTGGAGAAACGTGAGAAAAGAGCGGCTCTATTTTCCGTAGGATTCTGTCTTGTTCTGATCGCCTACTTTTTGTATTAACTGTACATAAACCATTCTTTCGTTTGGAATCAAATGCCCTTGATAAAGCCCGTTTGCTGATGAATCTCAACCGCACCGCGGAAGCGATTCAGGAATTACGGCAGTGGCTGTTGCAACAACCCGAAGATTTAGAAGCCCTGGTTCTGCTCGTACAGGCTTACATCAATACGCACGAGTATCCAAAGGCACTGGAAACGGCCGAAGAACTCCTGAGCCAGGCACCCGACTATTCCATTGCTCACTATTTCCACGGCGTAACTTTACTCCTTGTCAAACGATATACTGACGCCGAACAGGCTTTGCTGGAAGCCGTTGAGCTGGATCCCTGGGATGCGGACTATTTCAATATGCTCGGCACGCTACATAACCTGCAGAAGCATTGGGAAAAAGCGTTGTTTTACGCTGACCAGGGCCTGGCCATTGACCCCGAACACGTGCAGTGTCTGAACACGCGTACCGAAGCCCTAACCAAATTGGGACGACTGGACGAAATGCAAAGTACCATTGAAGAAACCCTGGCTGCCGACCCACATAACGCCTACACGCAGGCCACCGTCGGCTGGAGTAAACTGGAACGGGGGAATATTTCGGAGGCCCGGCAGCATTTTGCCGAAGCCTTACGGATGAAGCCGACGTATGAGTTTGCTCAGGAGGGTATGAAAGAAGCCGTAAAAGCCAAAAATCCTCTGTACCGGGCTTATCTCAACTATTCCTTCTGGATGAGCCGTCACCAGTCGAGCATGCAGTGGTCGATCATTTTGGGTGTACTACTGGGGCAGAATCTGGTTCGCCAGTACGCTGAACGTTTTCCTGTTTTGAATGTACTACTGGTCCTCATCATCGGCTTTCTGTATTTTACCTGGGTCATGATGCCGGTTGGTTACCTGATTCTACAGCTGGATTCGTACGGAAGAATGGCTCTGGAAAAAAATCAAAAGCGGCTGGCCTGGATTACGGGTATCGCTCTTTGCGTAGGGGTCCTATCGTTAGCCGTTCATTATTGGCTGGATTACGGTCCTTTGTTTCTGTTAGGTATGTACGGACTGCTGGTTATTATTCCGCTATCCCGATTGCTTGATCACCCCAAACGTATTCCAACCTGGCTTAAAGTCGTAAGTTGGTTGATTATTGGCTTGGGAGCGTTAGCGGTTCTGGTTGGATTTGTCTACCTCGGCCTGGGTCTTCTCCTGGGTTATCTGGCCTTTTTCGGAGTATTAATTTACAGTTGGTTGTACAACTTTGCCTCGATGCGAGGAGCTTAAAGTACCAATTTCTTGAGTACTTGAAAAGAATAAAACCCGAGCTGAGGCATCTCAACTCGGGTTTTTTATAGGCAATCTCTTCTACTGACTGGAGTTCTTAGAGGATTCTATCTTTTTATACCGTTTGCCGGGAAGCCATTTCCTTACGAATCACCGGGGCCACTTCCGTACCGAATAATTCAATGGCTCTGAGTATTTTCTTGTGCGGAACCAAATGCCCGCCGATGAGTTGAGCCAGGTACCGCGTTTGCTGGAACAACTCGTAGAAGTACATGATTTTATCAATGATCTGTTGGGGGCTGCCCACCATCAAGGGGCCACTTTTCTGCATAAATTCGACATAATCCCGGCCAATGGGTGACCAGCCCGCTCCCGTCCTACCCGGTTCATGATGAGTTCATAAGGTGGGAAAAAGTCGTCGATGGCCTGTTGAGGCGTATCGGCGGCGTAAAAATGAGAGTTGATGGCCAGTGGGAGTTTACTTACATCGTGACCCGCCTGAGCGGCCGCCTGCCGAAAGAGCTTGACGAAAGGTACAAAACGATCAGGCGTTCCCCCAATAATGGCTACCGTCATGGGTATATTCAGTGAGCCAGCCCGAGCCGCCGAAGCCGGCGTACCACCAACGGCTAACCATATAGGCAAAGCCTCCTGTAAAGGTCTTGGATACACACCCAAGTTCTGAATGGCTGCTCGAAACTGTCCCTCCCAGCTAACCTTCTCGCTCTGATTAATGGCTAGCAGCAATTCCAGTTTTTCCGTAAACAAGCCATCGTAATCATTGAGGTCGTACCCAAACAAGGGGAAAGATTCAATAAACGACCCCCGCCCCGCCATGATCTCGGCCCGTCCATTTGAGACTAAATCCAGCGTCGCAAAATTCTGAAAGACCCGTACCGGATCGGCGGAACTTAATACGGTTACCGAACTGGAAAGTTTGATGTTTTTCGTCAGAGCCGCCGCCGCTGAAAGGATGACCTCCGGTGCCGACACCACAAAATCAGGCCGGTGGTGCTCACCCAGGGCAAAGACGTCCAGACCGACTTCATCGGCGAGTTTAATTTCTTCGAGCAACTGCTGTACTCGTTCGTGGGCATTGCGTGCTCCACCCGAAACGTGATCGGGATGGATTTCACCAAACTGGAAATACCAAGTTCCATGCGTTAAAGCTAGATAGGATTCGACTTGTTGTCTTAATGGAAATTTCCAGCAAATGATTCATTTGTCAATTCTTTCCCAAAAGGAGCTTTCATTTTAAGCCTTTTTCGTCAAAATAAAACCTTTTTATACTTACGTTTCACTTAAGCACATCATACCAAATCCAAATTCGATACTTATCGAAGAATACAAGTACTACTACACCAGGATTCAAGTATTACTATAGTTTATCAATGGGATACTCAATTCCTTTGCCCCCCGATCCGCAACGCTCACATTAGATATTCCAAATCGTTTCCGCTAAAATGATTCCTATCTATCCACTGAACCTTTCTTTTTTACAGCCCCATCACTACGCGGTTTGTTCACTTTACCTGAACGTTCCCTGATTTCTATTTGACGGTTTGTTAGGCCTGGTGGTTTCACCCGTCAGGTAATCCTTGATTTATTACTAATCAATTTTTTCATCCAATTCCTTTACACTATGAAGACTAAACAACTACTTACTACTGCTTGCTTTTTGGCGGCTCTGTCGGCGGCTCCTTCACTCCAGGCCCAGATGAAAATCGGCGGTACGGGTGCTCCTGACGCGAGTGCTATTCTTGAACTCAATAGCACAAATAAAGGTCTTTTGATGCCTCGGGTATCCCTCTCTACCACTACAACCTGGGGATTGGCAGGAACTACACCCATAGCCGGTATGAGTGTCTATAACACTAATACCAATCTAACTAGCTCAAACGCCTCCTATCCAGCCGCGGGTACGGGTGAATATTACTATGATGGAACGGGCTGGGTAAGTAAGAAAACCGCGGCGGCGGCCTACATAGAACCCTGGTATAATGTAGCTACACGGACTCCGGCAACGGCCAACACGCAAGATATTTATCAATTAGGTAAGGTGGGAATTGGTACGAATAATCCAACGTATCAGTTCAGTGTGAGAGAACCGCAATCCAGCCAACCCGTGATAGCTATGTTTGATAATGGCGGAGATATTAGCACGGATCGAGGCATTAGTTTCCGCAATAGTGGCGGTGGAGCTTTCTTCGGTTATGGCTCATTTGGTACAACGGGTGCGATTGGCCCTAAGATTGTAGCGGGTTCGGCCAAAAGTATTGGCTTTTTTACGGGCGGTAATGGAACCGGAAGCTCACTGGAACCGGGCAGTGAAGATAACATTCTTCGCATGACCATTGCTCCCAGTACGGGTTTTGTAGGGATTGGTACGGAAAATCCAGGATCACGTTTAAACTTATTAAGTGACGGCCTGGGCGATGGAGGAACGGATGATATCGCCATTCAATCCTATGGAGCGGCAACTGGACCTGGATTCAGTTTTTACTCAGCGACTGGTTCAAGAGCAACCCCGGGTAATTTAGCTACCAATGCAACCCTGGGAGGCATCGTCTTCAGAGGACAGGTGAATGGAGGAAGTTCTATCATGAGTAGCATTATCTCCCAATACGTAGGGGACGGAACTACGAATGCTTCAAACTTACGACTCCATACCAGTGGTGCGGCTCGTCTGCTCGTCAATGAAGAGGGTAATGTGGGGATTGGCACCTTGGCTCCCACTCAAAAATTGCACGTAATCGGTAATATCCTGGCTTCGGGCACAATTACGCCTTCTGACCTTCGCATCAAAAAAGACATCACGGACAATGCGTATGGATTGAAGGAAATTATGCGTCTCCGTACGATTGGATACCGATACAAGGATGTAACCTTGAGCAAAGACCACAAAATTGGGTTTGTAGCTCAGGAAGTAAAAGCGGTTCTGCCAGAGCTAGTAACCACTGCCGATGATTCCTTAAAAACGTTAGGCGTCAATTACGCTGAAATGACGGTAGTACTTACGAAGGCCGTTCAGGAACAGCAAGCTCAGATTGAAGCCTTAAAAGCTGAAAATGTAAAATTGCGTTTGAGTGCGACCAAAGCAGAAAACGCCGAGAAAGCCGTGGCCAGTCTCTCCGATCAGATCAAGGAATTACAACAACTGCTGGGCGTGAGCAAAACCCAGGCTCAGGCGGCCAAGTAAGCCGTAGGCTTTTCAGCGTGTTTTTCAATCTTTATTCTGATCGCTATGCATTCAACTTCTAAACGATACCTGGTCACCCCCTGGATCAGTGCGGCCTTCGCTTTGCTGCTAAGTCCACTGGCGGGGATGGCCCAATCCACTACCCTGGGTGGGGGTAGTTCTCCGGTTACCATCGACGGAGGTACGGTTTCTGACTATAGTCCCGACGGGCTTTTTGTGCTGGCAGATGGACGTATGACCCTCCTCAATACCAGTACCTTTGAGCACGGCAATTCGCTTTTCGATACTAGAGGCTCCTGGCTCAGTACGGGCAGTCTGGACTTGTTTTCAGCCCAGGGCAACGGCACCATTGCCGGTACGATTGCTCCCAATTTTGCGAACCTCCGCTTCAACATTGGCCCCAACGTGATGGCTATCACCAACAGTCAGGGCATCAACGTAGCGGGTACCCTAAACTTTCATAATGGGATTACGACCACTGTTCGAAGTGCTACCGATCAGGGGGCTATTCATTTTGGCACGGCAGGAGTTTATGGGGACAACAACGCCAGTGATACCAAGCACGTCAATGGGTACGTTAGCAAACGCGGAAACACGCCTTTTTTCTTCCCCATCGGCAGTGGTACGGACTACCGGCCCCTGCAAACGCTGAGCGTTCCCGCCGGAGACAATGAATACGCCGTCGCCTGGATTACGGGCGATCCAACCAGCACACCCGACCCTTCTGATGGCGGCAGTCTGCACCCCACCACCGCCGTAGGTTCGGGCATTACCAGTGTAAGTCCGGCCGGCCAATGGGACTGGATTACGGTACAGGGAACAGCCGACGCGGTGAACTTTCGCGTAGCCATGCCTGACATGAGTGGCTTTGCCTCCGCTCAGAATCTACGGGTAGTGGGCTGGAACGGTACACAATGGATTGACCTAAGTGGTGGAGCTACCGCTACCAGCAACCAAGAAGATAGCCCCATTACGGGTACTATTCCGGCAGGAACCGCCATTACGGCTCTGGCCATTGGCTCCGTAGCTTCGGCTTTGCCCGTAACCTTAGCCCGTTTTGAAGTAAGCAAAGAGGGAGATGCCGCCCAGCTGACCTGGCTTACCGTACAGGAGAAAAATACGAAAAGCTTTGCAATCGAACACAGCCTGGATGGCCGTACCTGGCGAAGCATTGGCTCAGTAGCTGCGAAGGGTAATAGTACTTCGGAGCAACGTTATAGCTTCCTGGACCCGGACCCCGCTAATGGCATCAATTACTACCGCCTGCGAATCGTTGATTTTGATGGTCACACTGAACTCACGCGTTCCCAAAGTATCGCTTTCGAAGTAGCCGCCCTGGCCAGCGTGTATCCCAATCCGGTAGCCGATGTATTAACGCTGAAGATAAAAGATCTGAGTAAATTACAGGCTATACAGGTCCTTTCTTCCATGGGAACTACCGTGTACCGTACTTCAAATCCCGGTAGCCAGCTTCCTATGCAGGGATTAACCAAGGGTTTGTACGTGGTCCGATTACAGTTTGCGAACGGCACGGTAGAAACCTTTAAAGTGCTCAAGCAGTAATACGCTGTCCTTGACAGCAGAGAAACAGGCCCATTTCTTATACAAGGAATGGGCCTGTTTTTTGCGTTACTAGTACTCACCGGAGACTGCCTCCTACAAGGCTCAGCTATTAATGCGAAGAAGAAACTTTCATCAATACCAGCCCCGCGATAATCAACACAGCGGCCAGGATGCGGGTAAAATTCACTGCTTCACCCAGCAGAATGATTCCCACCAGAAAAGCTCCAACGGCCCCAATTCCCGTCCAGATTGAATAAGCGGTTCCTAAGGGTAACGTTCGCATGGCTACGGATAGCAGTCCAAAACTGGCCAGCATGGCTACGAGCGTAAGTATTGAGGGGGTAAGGCGGGAAAATCCTTCGGATTGTTTCATGAAGTACGCCCAGACGACTTCCAGCAGTCCAGCGAAAATCAAATAGATCCAGGCCATGGTTTAGCTTTTTTAAAATAAGCCGGGCCGTCCCGAATGCGATTCCCTGCGTGGGGGAGGTCGTCCTCCAGTGACTTAACGTAGATCGTGCTGTCTAAACTTCCCCAGGCCTTCAAAAATTCCCGTTTGGGTTCATTTTTTAAATTCTGGCAGTAATGGCTATGCGGTAAAGTAGGTCGCTATGCTACCCAAAGCCCTTTTCATTAATCGAATCATTCTTTACTTTCCAATAATCTGCTTCCGGTGGGCCAGTCCCCAGTAATGCAGTTCTGCGATTACTTTTTCCAGCGACAGCCCGTGCGGCGTGATCGAGTACTCAACCGTTGGCGGAAACGTATCGTGTACTTCGCGTTTTACGAGTTGGTTCGATTCGAGCAATTTCAATTCTTTCGACAATGTCTTATCGGTAATCCCGGCGACCTCTTTGGAAATCTGTTTAAAGCGTTTAGGCCCTGAAGAGGATAAAGCAAACAAAATCAGCAATTTCCATTTTCCTTCCAGAGCCTCCAGGGCATCTTTGATCGATAACATCGTACTGGGGCAACCTTCGCTCGTGAGCATCACACAGGATTTTAGGGTACGTTACTATCCAACTGGAAAGTGCTATCCCAGTGGATAGTGCTTTCTAGGGGATAGCAAACTTACCTAGTTTCGTGCCATTACAAATCAACTATGGCATGAAAAAGAACCGAATCCTGCACGTAACCCTTTGGCTTATTCAACTCTTGCTGGCTGCCAGTCTGCTCTGGGCCGCCAGTATGAAATTATTTCAACCTCTGGATCAATTAGCGGCGATGTGGCCCTGGACGAATCAGGTTCCCCGATCGGTGGTCACGCTTACCGGAATGGTCGATGTGCTGGGAGCCCTGGGTCTGGTAGTACCGATGCTACTTAACGTCAAACCTGCACTGACGCCGCTCGCAGCCGTGGGGGTAATTCTGCTGATGATCACCGCCAGTATTTTTCACATTGCCCGCGGGGAGGCCTCGCTTATTGGTGTAAATGTTGTCTTTGCACTACTGGCCGCCGGGGTCGCCTGGGGTCGATGGACGAACGCACCCATGCGTTCATTTTTGTAAGATATGAAGACGCCGCACCGAATTACATCCATTGTTGTGTGCCGTACCTGTGTTGTGTATCCTACCTGGACTTACTTCTGACCTACGCCAGGCGGTTCGGTCATCGGCAGTTTATGACCCTGACAGGGGATGAATTATTCCCTTTTGTAGTAAGTGGAAGACCTGCCGATGGCTTCTTTCAGCGGAATTTATCGCCGTTTACAGCCATCAAAACGAACGATTCAGAATACGTCTCAGAAGGGTCTGGGACGTATCGTCGATTCTAATCAATGGAATACCAGTGTCCGATTATCAGCTGATTAACCCAGTAAACGTAGCGTCTGGGCATCCGCTTCTCCCTGATAGAATTTATCCAGTACCCGCTGAAATACGGGATCACTTGCTTCGAGCGTAGCAAACAGGGTCATGGAGGACCGTAATTTCAGGTCATCGGGACTTCCCAATATGACTGTAGCATTGGCTATCGGCAGATCCAGCAGGGCCTGGGAAATTTCGATAAGACGAGGCCCAAGCACGGGATGTTGTACATAAGCCTGAGCCTCCGCCCGGTCCGCAATACCATAGTGCTGGGCCATGTGACTGTAACCGAGTCCTTTCAACTGCGGGAAAATGTACCACATCCAGTGACTCCGCTTCCGTCCGTTTTTAATTTCAGACAAAGCCTGAGCATACTCTTCTTCCTGAGCTTCTATAAATCGATTGAGGTCCATTGCAGTAATTTTAGCTCCAACCGGTATAAAAAGAGTTGTGCCTAGCCTAGTTATCCTTCTGGCTGGCAATGCTCCGCCCCCACACCTTCGCCTACTGGCCAGGCGAAAATCCGCTATCCATGTTTCTCAACTCCGCATCGTTCTCTTGCGGTGCAAAAGAAGTACTGAAAACCCCACCAGGGAGTACCTAGTGGGGTTTCGACTTTACCAGGGACAGTTGGCCGGTTCCGGAAAGTATTCTTCACTGAAAAATTTACCCGTTGGTCCATCCGATCCGATCGTTGCGTATTTAACGATGCGTTCGCCGGCCTGGGCAACCGTACTGGTCCCGTGATGATTGGTAAAATCGGTCTGCGTATAACCGGGACAAACGGCATTTACCTTGAAGGACGTATGGCGAAGCTCGTACGCCAGATTGATCGTGTACATATTCAGGGCTGTCTTCGAAGATTGATACGCCACAAAACGGGTGGGATAGCTCTCCGAAGTCAGGTCAGCGGCCAGCGTAAGGGAAGCCATGCTGGTACTAACATTAACAATTCGCGGCTCCGTTGCTTTCTCTAGCAAATCAATGAATGCCTGCGTCACTCGGATTACGCCGAACAGATTGGTATCGTACACGGTTTGAAACTGCTCAATGGGTGACCCGAGGGCCGACTGTTCAAATCCACCCGAAATACCGGCGTTGTTGACCAGTACATCCAAAACCTCCGTTTGCTGACCGATACGCTCGCGGGCGGCCTGAACCGAGGCTTCGTCCGTCACATCCAGGGCGATCGCTTCGACGTTGCTGAATCCTTCTGCCTGGAGTTTTTCTACGGCCTGTACGCCTTTAGCCAGGTCACGGCTTCCGAGATACACCTGAAATCCTTTTTGAGCGAGCTGTTTGGCTACTTCCAGCCCAATGCCTTTGTTAGCTCCTGTTACTAATGCTACTTTCATTGTTTAAACCGTTTAAAACTTACGGGGCGAAAGTAGCGAGTCCCTATCCAGAGCTTCTGGACTAATCGTGTTATTTACCGGACAAATCGTGCCCTTCCGTCAAAAAGGAACGGACGCTTTTGCCGGTTCTTTTTTTGAATACCCTCGAAAAATAATCGGGATCATTGAAACCCAGCTCGTAGGCTAGTTCTTTGACCGAAACGCTGGAATACTGTAGTTTGCGTTGGGCTTCCAGTATTAATCGGCTAGTAATCCATTCTTTGGGCGAAACCCCCGAAAATTCCTTCACTACACTGTACAAGCCGCTCGGGGTCAGGGACAATTCTTCCGCGATGGTATGGATTTCCGGTTGTTCGGTTAAATAGTTTTCCACTACTTGTTTGAAAGCCGCGTATTTGGCCAGTCTGGGATTTGAACGTACCTCCTGCTGGCTCTGCTCGAAGTAGGCACTGTTGAATTCCGTTAACAAGGCGTTTAAATAGGCTAAAAGGATCGGTACATCGGCCCGTCGTTCCGACGCATGAAGCAATTGAAACAACATGGCCAATATCGCCTTGACCCGCTGCTTGGCCACGGGATCGAACGTGAGGGTACTTAGATTATTAGGATTGACCAGAAAGGAATAGGATTGCGGCAACAGGGCCAGCGTAGTTTCATCAAAACCAATCTTAAAATGTTGAGTCCGGGCGTGGGAATACGAATTGGCGAAAACCTGATTAGGCAATCCCATCAACAATTGGCTATCCGACAGGATCACGTTTTGTAAATCCGTTCTATACGTGGCAGCTCCCTGATCCATGAACACAAAATAGTAGTAGGACAACTTATGGGGTTGCAGCAGCGTCTGTAGAACTCGTTCCGGTGGCGGTTTCGTACAGTTCTCGTTGACGGTTAACACCAGCGTATCGTGATGCCTAATCTCTTGTATTAAGCCTTTTGTATCTTTCATAGCCTGGCTTTTATTCGCATTCCTCTATACGAGCGACCTGCCCCGTTCCATTCATAATTACTTGCGTTGGATACAGGCTCTCCGTTTAATCGTGGAGCGTATGCATCTTTTTTGACATCCTTTCCTGTATCTAATCGCCATCCGAAGAAATTCAGATTGCTTTCAGAAAGTTTCATCTTGCCTGGTTCTTCTCTACATTAAAGCGAGTAGACGATGCACTTTTTCGTG
The DNA here is from genome assembly GCF_002261125.1 of Siphonobacter sp. BAB-5385. NCBI lineage: Bacteria > Pseudomonadati > Bacteroidota > Cytophagia > Cytophagales > Cytophagaceae > Siphonobacter > Siphonobacter sp. BAB-5385. Next base: position 104,026 of record NZ_NMPS01000031.1, read on the forward strand.
CAAACGTTTCGAGAGAGTATCATTCATTAAAAGGCAGGTTTGCTATCTTGGCAGCTCATTCTGGTTTATTTCCTCTTCAACGAATTTAACTGCTAACGCATGGCATCTCCGCTATTAGGCCTCCGAACCACCATTTATGCCGCTCCTGATCTGGAGCAAACCAAAGCCTGGTACACCGATTTTTTAGGAATCGCTCCATATTTCGATGAGCCTTTTTACGTGGGCTACAATGTCGGCGGTTATGAATTAGGGCTGGACCCGCATCTGGCACCTGCCCTGGGTTCGCCCGTTACGTACTGGGGCGTAGAGCACATCAACGAGGTGTATCAATCGCTGCTGGAAAAGGGAGCGAAATCGCTGGAAGAACCCCAGGAAGTAGGTGGCGGCATTTTCGTGGCCACGGTACAGGACCCCTTCGGCAACACGCTGGGAGTTATTTACAATCCGCATTTTCGATTGGAATAATCTCTTGTAGAATTTCTCAAGGGCTTTTCAACTGGAAATTTCACTGTATGGACTTGTCCTTTCGTTGCTTTTTGTTCGTCCAAACGTAAGGATTTTACCTTTGCAGGAAAAGAATAGCAACAAAATGGAATTTTTTCACTTCTATGTGTGTATATTTACCATACACTAGTGAAATCAATCTATGCAAGCTGTTCTGCCCGTAACGCATCTGATCCAACAAGCCCGGCAAGGCGTACTGCGTGCCCGGGTGGACGAAGTGGCCGCCCTTGCCGGACTGAGTGACAAGGAAATGGCTCATGTACTGAATATGTCCGTGCGGGGTCTGCACGGGAAAACTCCCTCGGAGGTACTTTCCCTGGCCGCCAGCGAGCGTTTGCTCTTACTGGAACGCTTACTCCGGCACAGTCTAAACGTTTTCGATGGTCGGTCGGACCTGGTCAGTCGCTGGTTGCATACACCCCTGCCCGAATTAGCCTACGCCGAGCGAACCGAGGAACCCGAGCCTACGCTACCGCTACGAAGTATGGGCTCATTCGAGGCCCCGGTTGCCGAAGCGTACAGCAGCCCCGCCACCAGCGAACAGGAAGCCCAGTCACCGCTCGCCGTACTGGATACCGTTTCAGGCTTTGCCTTAGCCGAAGACGTACTCGGCCGGATTGAATGGGGAATCATTAGTTAAGTACATGGACGTATTTCGTATCAACAAAGAACCTTACCACACGGACCCTTTGTCGACGGTGGGAAGTTATAAATACGGAGGTCGCTGGAACCCCAAAGGAATTGGTATTCTGTACACCAGCCGAACGCCGGAACTGGCTCTGCTCGAAACGCTGGTCCACCTGCCGCCCCTGCTCACGAGCGAGTTGCCCCGTTTGTGGCTTAGTACGCTCCGCCTCCCTGAAGATCCGCAGACCGTTTTCTGGCTAAATCCCAGTCAGTTGCCCGCATACTGGAACGCTCCCTCCCTCTTCGCCAGCCAGACGATTTTGAAAGAATGGCTGAAAGATCCCTTTTGTCTGGCCGTAGGCGTACCCTCGGTCATCATGCCTGAATCGTACAACCTTTTGTTGCATCCGCGTCACCCGGCCTACATTGACGTTCAACTGATTCATCAACGGGTATTGCCGCTGGACACCCGGCTGCGAAGCGGTACGGCTTAAGTGCAAAGACATGGGGTCTCCTCCCAAGAGATTATTATTTTTCTTAATTAATTATTGTTTTACGATAATTAATTGTTGCTTTGTAAGGTCTAACGATTCTTACCGATGGCAACCGTTCGTTTTATCTCCCGCATCCTGTTTGTCCTCACCCGCCTGGCGGCCCTGGGCTATGGACTTTCCTTTGTACTTTCTGCCCTGGCTTTTGCCACGGGCTGGTCATTACATGTAAATGAGCAGCAAAGCCGATTTGAAATTTATTATCCCTTCACGACGAAGCCGTACCTACTGGGAGAATACAATCCCGGCTATCTGTGTATGTTTCTGTTATTACTGGGCATGTATACGCTGTTCTTTTATCTGGTGAGCCGGGTTTTTACGGTTTTTACCCAAACCCGACTGTTTACCCCCTACGGCATCCGGCAATTGCAGTGGTTTTACCGGGGGAATCTGCTATTACCCACCCTGGTAACCGTGCTGATCTCGCTGGTTTATCCCCTTGGTTCGCCGGTAGAGGTACTTATCAGCCTGCATTTCCTGCTCGGCGTGTTTACGTATTTTCTAGCTGTTATTTTTCAACAGGGGCTTACGCTTCAAAATGAACAGGACTTAATTATTTAGTATGCCCATCATTGTCAACGTGGATGTCATGCTCGCCCGCCGGAAAATGCAGAGCAAAGAACTGGCCGAGCGGCTGGGCATTACACCAGCCAACTTGTCTATCCTCAAAACGGGCAAAGCTAAGGGCGTTCGTTTCGATACGCTGGAAGCCCTATGTCAGATTCTGGACTGCCAACCCGGCGACATTCTTGAATACGTAGCCGAGCCCTAAGCCCTTCTTCCTTTCCTCTTTTCTTGTACTCCCGCTTTCAGCGAGAGCGGAAATCGCTATGCCTTTTCAACCATGCAACGCTTACGCATTCAGCACCTTAGCAAAACCTACGCCAATGGCGTGAAAGCCCTGAACGATGTTTCGCTCGATCTCGGTCCGGGTATGTTTGGCTTACTGGGGCCCAACGGAGCCGGTAAATCGTCACTCATGAAAACGCTGGCGGGCCTGCAAACCGCCGATCAGGGGGAAATCCACTGGAATGACCTCGACGTTCGGCAACAGCCCCGGCTCTTCAAACAACACCTGGGTTTTCTACCCCAGGGCTTTGGCGTCTACCCGAAGGTATCGGCCTACGAACTACTCCAACACCTGGCGATTCTGAAAGGCCTTACCCACCGGGCGTCCCGAACGGAACAGGTACTGGCCTTACTCGAAAAAACGAACCTCTACGCCGTACGGCATCAGGAAGCTCACCGGTTTTCGGGGGGCATGCTACAGCGATTCGGGATTGCCCAAGCCTTACTCGGGGACCCCAAAGTACTGATTGTGGACGAACCTACGGCGGGCCTCGACCCCGAAGAACGCCTGCGATTCAATAATCTGCTCAGTGAAATCAGTGCAGAACGAATCGTCATCCTGTCTACGCACTTGGTCGAAGATGTGCGGCACTTGTGTACCGATATTGCCATTATGAATCGGGGTCAACTCATCGCTCGCGGCAAACCCGAAGCTTTCATTCAAAACCTGGAAGGCAAGCTCTGGCAGCGACGCGTCGCTAAAGCGGAACTCGCCTCCCCGCAGCCGGGTCTGCTTTCGATGCAGTTGGTCGGCGGTACGCACGTGGCCCACTACTACGCAACTAGCTGTCCCGGACCCGATTATCAGCCCTTGGCGGCTAGTCTGGAAGACGTTTATTTTCATACCCTCAATCAACCTGCGTTATGAAAGCGACGTTTACCTTCGAAGTCCACTCGTACCTCCGAAAACCCGGTTTTTATCTAAGTCTGGCACTCGCATTGTTGATCGGCTATTTCATTGGCTCACAGCTTACGTTTAGTCCCAGTAGAGAATTGACCCGGTACGGCAGCTACGCTCTTACGCACCTTACGGGTTTATTCAATCTGGCCGGCATCTTTATTACCGCTTTTTTTTCAGCTCAGGTATTTTTTCGGGAAAAAGACGCCAACCTGGAGACGGTTCTGTACGCCCTGCCGCTAAGGAAGGTTCCCTTTCTGATGGGACGGTTCACGGCGGTTTTCCTGCTGAGTGCTTTGCTCATGCTGAGTCTCAGCACGGGCGTACTGCTTTCCCAATTCACGCAGACCGAATACAATGGCACTTTTCAATGGACGTATTACGCCCAGCCTTTTTTCCTGTTCAGCGTACCGAACCTTTTCCTGTACGTGGCTCTGCTGAGCGGCGTAGCCTGGTTCAGCTCCCGAAAATTGATCGTATACATGGTCGCCCTGCTGCTGTACATGACTTATCTGGTCGTGATGCTGTATGCGGGCTCGCCGCTCATGTCTGCCGCTTTACCTGCGTCGGAACAGGCCCAGTATGGGGCTGCCTTGCTGGATCCGTTGGGACTGTCCGCCTTTTATCAGCAGACGAATCACTGGAATCTAGTACAGAAAAACAGTCAACTCCTACAACTCAGCGGGGTATTGCTCCTCAACCGATGCGGGTACCTATTATTTTCCGGACTGGTCATCGGTTTCAGTTTACTTCGCTATCGGTTTCAGATCCCTACGAAAAGTCGTCGTTCGCCTACATCCTCAGCTCATTCCTTTCAGGGACAATACCGACTTCTGACGGGTTTTGCTCAGGGAATTGCTTACCATTATTCCGTCCTCATCAGCGAAGTTCGCCTTAGTCTGCTCTGGATCATCCGAAGCATTCCTTTTGCGGTGCTGGCCTTGAGTCTTGTGTTTTATATGGCCATGGAATACTACGGCACGCTGGATCAGGGCATTCGTCTGCCCGAACGCTACGCGACTACGGCCGTTTTTGTCAACCGGATTCTGGCCAACGTACCGGGCTTGCAGGTCTGCATCGTACTATTCTATAGCCATGAACTCTTTTATCGGAGCCGCAACGAAGGTTTTAGCCTGCTGGAACGTTCCACGCCCGCCGAGCAGGTGACGCAATTAGTAGCACAGTGGCTCAGCCTAAGCTTACTTCACGTGCTGATGCTTACGCTGGTGATTGGGGTGGCTCTGGTCTTCCAGTGGGTGTACCAATACCCCACCGTTGACTGGTCAGCTTACGCAGCTCTGTATGCGTTCATTGGTTTGCCGGTGAGCATCAGTAGTGGACTGGCTTTATGCCTATACTGGCTCATTCCACAAAAAGGACTTAGCCTGCTGGTGGCGACCGTCGTAGTGCTACTCGTTTCCACGTCCCTGGGTAAATTTCTGGGACTCACGCATCCACTGATTCGCCTGGCCGCACCGTACAGCGGGCGTTATAGCGAAATGAATGGTTGGGACGCGTACGTGGAAAGCTTTAGCTGGCGACTGGCCTACGGGTGGAGCGTTGTGTTGCTCCTGCTCACGTTTACGGTACAGCGAAGAAGTCCCCACCTGCGGAGTATACCAGTCCTGGTTTTATTGCTCGTTGGCAGTCTTACGCTGGGCCTGACCATTCACGCCAAAGTTCCCAAACGTGGCGATCGGCTCGCGGAGCGGCAGTGGTATGAACAGCAGTTTCGTCGATTCCGCGATCAGCCGAAGCCGCGGGTAACGGACATTCGAACGCAGGTCGATTTATTTCCGGAGCAACACAGGTACCGGGTACGGGGTACGTATCAGCTCGTTAACCAATCATCCCAGACCCTTGATCAGGTTTTGTGGACCCTCCCCGAAGGAATTGAACTGGATTCGCTGGTATGGGTACGTGGGCAACTGCGTAAAGTTCTGCCGCATCAGACGCATCTTATTCGTTTGGCAAAACCCTTACGGCCCGGCGATACGGCTCAGTTGCATTTCTCCTTTCATTCGGGATGGAACGGTTTCTCGGGCCATGAATCGTTTAATGCCATCGTGCAAAATGGAACGTTTCTCCGACTCAGTAATTATTTTCCGCAAATTGGCTATCAGACCGATGTAGAAATTAGCTCGCCGAAAGAGCGGCGAAACAGAGGATTAGACCCCGCCAGTCCTTTACGACCGCTGGAAGCTCCCCGCAATCCAACGGATTTTATTCGACTGGATATGCTCGTTTCGACGTCCGCCGCTCAGACCGTTGTAGGTGTTGGATCACTGGTTGGGCAGTGGACGCAGCAGGACCGCCGGTATTTTCATTTTCAGACGCCCACTCCGGTCCCGTTTCGTTTTGCTGTTTCCTCGGCTCAGTATCAGCTTCGGCGGGTGAATCATCGGGGTACGCGTATCGAGGTGTATTACGACCCGAAACATCCGGAAAATGTGAATCATTTGATCCAACGGACGCAGCGGGCACTCGATTACTGCCAGCGGGAATTTGGGCCGTATCCCTTTCCGGTCATTCGTTTTGCTGAAGTTTCCTCCTTTACTTCGGGCTTCGCGGGCACGGCGTATCCAGCCAGTATTTTCATGACGGAAGACCTCCTCTTTCACGCCAATCTGGCCGGAGATCGGCAGCAGGACGTGATCAACGAACTAGCCGCCCACGAACTCTCGCACCAGTGGTGGGGTGCTAATCAATTGGTGCCGGACGAACGCGAGGGCAGTAAGTTACTGACCGAAACACTGGCCATGTATACCGAGCTAATGCTGGTCAAGCATACGCTCGGCTACGAAAAGGTCTTAGAACACGTGGCTCTACACCGGGCGATTTACGAGCAGGAAAGGGGATTCACCACGGAAGAACCCCTGTATCGGGTCAAACCCGAAAACGATCACCTGCATTACTCGAAAGGGCTGGTAGCGATGTATCAATTGAGCGAGTTAATCGGTGAAAAACGCGTCAATCAGGCCCTGCGACGGCTGCTGGCGGCCCACGCCTATCCGAATGCGGCTCCGGTTTCGACGGATTTGCTGGACGAACTGTACCGCGTCAGTCCACCTGCCACTCACCCGAAAATCGACGCCCTTTTCAAGCAGGTTCAACGATGAATTCCAGGAAAATTTTCATCAATTGTTGAATCCGAGCGTGGTGCCTCCGATCTTCGTTCCTTCTTGCATGCTAAATCTATTGTAATGTTGAAACGTATTGTCCTGACCAGCGTGCTGGGTTGGTTATCCTTCAGTGGATTACACGCTCAGGTGCTGACCGATTCCCTACAGATTGAAGGAAATTATCGCGTCTTCCATTTTCATAAACCCGCCGTGGGTCAGCAACCGCAAAGTCTGGCTTTCGTCATGCACGGATCGGGCGGCGATGGCAAAGGCATGATGCGGGGCACCGAAAAAGCGGAACAGGAGGCCCAGGCCACCCGCACGCTGCTGGTATACCCCGATGGTTATAAACGCTACTGGAATGAATGCCGGAAAGCTTCGCCCGCCCTGGCGAACAAGGAGGACGTCAACGAGCAGGCTTTCTTTGCGGGCATGATCGAATACTTTGAGCGGCATTACGGCATTCAGCCAAAGCAGGTTTTTGCCGTGGGCACCTCCGGGGGTGGTCACATGGCGTATAAACTAGCCCTGACCATGCCGGATCGCTTCCGGGCCGTAACGGCCATCATCGCCAATCTGCCCGATACCGATAATCTGGACTGTACGCCCGCGGGCAAACCCGTACCCATGCTGATCATCAACGGTACGGAAGATAACGTAAACCCGTATCAGGGCGGTGTCGTTGATCTGGGGCCGAACATGAACATGGGCCGCGTACGCTCCACCGACCGCACCTTTGCCTACTGGGCCGAGCTGGCGGGGTATCGCGGCAAACCAACGATGGAAAAACTGCCCGATACAGACCCCAGCGATGGTCGGACCGTAGAACGACATACGTATCAGGCTAAAGGAAAGCCCGAAGTAGTTCTGCTGAAAGTGATCGGTGGCAAGCACGATTACCCCAAGGATATTGACGTACACGTAGAAGCGTTGCGTTTTTTCCAACGCCAGCTTCGCTAGACGGCGAATCGCTGTATTTTTTCAAGCCTCTGGGTATTCCCGTATCTGGAGGCTTGATTAGTACGTACCGTTCTCCGCATCATTTTAGCTCCTGAGGTGAGTAGCTGAACAGCTTACGACAGGAATTCTTCTCCGTATCCAGTACCCTAACAGCCCGTATGCTGACCTCTTCTGTACCGACCAAACCTCATTTTCAAGTGCTCGATGGACTACGGGGCATTGCTGCCGTAGCCGTGGTTATTTTCCATTTCATGGAGTTTATCACTCCGGATTACCACGACAGTTTCATTGCCCACGCGTACCTGGCCGTCGATTTTTTCTTCTGCTTGTCGGGTTTTGTCATCGCCTACGCGTACGATGATAAATTGGGATCGATGGGCGTGCTTACTTTTCTAAAAAGACGACTGATTCGTTTACACCCGCTGGTGGTAATCGGTTCGATCATTGGCTTACTGACCTTCGTTTTTGATCCGTTTAGCAAACTCTATTCCGTATACGCCAGTCAGACGCTGGGCATGTTTCTCACCTCCTGTCTGATGATTCCCTTTCCGCTGGTGCGGGAACGGTATTTCAATCTGTTTCACCTCAATCCGCCCACCTGGACGCTGTTTTGGGAGTACCTGGCCAATGTGCTCTATGCGTTAGTACTGGTCAAACTACCCACCAGAGTTCTGGCAATCTTAACCCTGATTGCCGCGGGTACGCTGTTCTACGAAGCTCACCGATCCACGTACCTGGCCGTGGGATTTGGTGGGGATAACTTTTGGGGCGGCGGAAGCCGGGTTTTCTATTCTTTTCTGGCGGGTATGCTCGTGTATCGGAGTCGCTGGATCATTCGTACGCGACTGGGTTTTGGCGTAGTAGGCCTTTTATTACTGCTGACGTTTTTAGTACCTTTTTCGAAAGGAATCAACTGGTTGGTCGATCCGCTGCTCGTGGTGTTCTATTTTCCTTTCCTGATTGCCCTGGGAGCGGGTACGCCCGTCGAGCCCACATTACAACGGATTTGTACATTTTCGGGCGATATTTCCTATCCGCTGTACATGACGCATTATCCTTTTTTGTGGATTGTGCTGAGTTACATCGAGGCAAAAAAGCCGCCCGTGAGTGAGTTGGTTGGGATCATGATCGTCGGCGTGGTCTTACTAATCCTGTTTGCGTATATCGTCCTGAAATTTTTGGATGAGCCGATTCGCACTTACTTCAATCGAAGATAAATACCTCTATTCCAAATAATTATATTTTCATAGTACAACAAAAAGGTTCGGTAAATTACCGAACCTTTTCTACGATCAGACGTATCCTGTTTACTTTACTACAGTCGCTTCCAGCTCAATCGTTAGCCCCTGAAAAAGGCCTTTCACTTCCAGTAAGCTAGTGGCCTGTTTGATACCGTGTTGGACGATCCAGGACTGGTACAAATCCCCACAGGTTGTAAAAAATTCAGTCGTGGATGTCGTATACACATTCAGCCGCACGATGCCCTGACAGCTGTAACCAGCCTCCGTGATGAGTTGCTCCAGATTAGCGAAGGTTTGTTGTAACTGGGTTCGCATGTCAGCTGTACTGGGCTGCCCCTGAGCATCGATGGCGGCCTGCCCGGAGCAATAGAGCGTGCCGGCGGGCTGTTTGATTTCAACGGCTTGTACGGAATTGGTGTACTCTCCCCATTTCCAGGGATCAATGGTTCGCTTTTCCATGCGGGTAACGATGTTAGAATTGATTTGACCGTACAAAAATCACTGCCTCTAGCGACAGCCTTATGTCATACCTTTTTTGGAACGCGAAAAAATAATTGCGTAAACGAAGGCGTCTTCAGGATTTTGACGATCCCAGGAAATTCAAGCTTTTTTGTGTATTACCTTAGTGTAAAAGAGTTGACAAAACGCCAGTCATTCATCGATTGCTTTATCCCTTTTTACCCCAGCAGAAAATGTTAGCCATTTTTGAAAACTATATGAAAGCCCAGCACATCGATCTGACGGAGGAACAGATTCAGATGATTACGGCCGCGGCGGTGGAGCGGACGGTTTCCAGAAAAACTATTTTATTACAGGCTGGGGACATCTGCCGGCATAAAATCTTCATTACTAAGGGCTTTTTGCGAACTTATCGAATTGGAGCGGATGGTACGGAACACATCATGCAGTTTTCCCCGGAACTGAACTGGACCACCGATGGCGAAAGTTACACCCACCGTACGCCTTCGACCTACATCATTGAGGCCCTGGAAGACAGTCAGCTGATGATCTGGAACCGCGATCGGTTTGATACCTTACTCCAAACGATCCCCAACCTTAGAACCTATTCCGAACAACTGATTTCCCGGCATCTGCACCTCAGTCGCAATCGCCTCTACCAGACCTTCAGTGCCACGCCCGCCGAGAAGTACGAGGATTTTCTTCAAGCCTATCCCGGTATTCTCTCCCGCGTACCTTTGCGGATGGTGGCCTCTTACCTCGGCGTTTCTTTGAAAACGCTGACGCGAATCCGACAGGCTCAGCTCAGGCATCCGGTAAAATAGGGACAAATGTCCTCTTTTTGCCTGTCCTGATTGTTCAATTTTGCCTTGTAATCACAGGCGAGTGAGCAAGCGGTTCGTTCGAACACTCGCCTCACAAACATACACGACCATGCGAGTATTTGTAACGGGAGCCACGGGCTTTGTAGGCTCCGCCATTGTACAGGAATTGCTAGCGGCCGGGCATCAGGTGTTAGGCCTGGCCCGTTCCGATGCCTCCGCCCAGTCCCTTCAGGAAATTGGTGTGGACATACTCAGGGGTAGCCTGGAAGATCCGGAGGTATTGACAGCGGGAGCCTCGGCAGCGGATGGCGTGATTCATACGGCCTTTATTCACGACTTTTCGCAGTATGCGGCGGCGGCGGCAACGGACAAGCGAGCCATTGAAGCCCTCGGCTCGGCGTTAGTCGGTACGGATCGTCCGTTGATCGTGACCGGAGGTATTCTGATTGTGCCCAGCGAGGGAGGGATCATTACGGAAACGGACGCGGCTCCGGCCACGCACCGGGCCTCCGAAGCTACGGCTATGGCCTTGGCCGAGGCGGGCGTACAGGCTTCGGTGATCCGACTTCCGCCCTCCGTTCATGATGAGGGCGATGGCGGGTTCGTACCGTTCCTGATTGATTTGGCCCGGAAGAAGGGCGTTTCGGCGTACGTAGGAGATGGCAGCAATCGCTGGCCCGCCGTACACCGATTAGATGCAGCCCGCTTATACCGACTGGCCCTGGAAAAAGCCGCTATGGGTCAGCGGTACAATGCCATTGGGGACGAAGGTATTCCGGTTCGGGAAATTGCGGAATTAATCGGACAGGAACTGCAAGTACCCGTGGTCTCCGTATCGCCCGAAGAGGCCATTAATCATTTTGACTGGATGAGTCGGTTTATCACCTTCGATAGTCCGGCAACGGCTACCCAGACCCGAGCAGCTTTGGGCTGGGAACCCGTCCATGCCGGGCTGATTGAGGACCTACGGATGGGTCATTATTTCAATCGATAAATCATCGGGTTTCCTGACTATAAGGATTAATCTTTGTGTTCAGGAAACCCGATTTTTATTCGCTTTATCGTATACCCATACTTACTTACCTAAGCTTTCCAATTGCTTTCTGGCTCTTCCAGCACAGTACTTCTATTTAACTCTTCCCTTCAAATTACGAGTAAGCCTTACTCGTGAAATTCTTCCCCGAAAGCCTATTTTTGTTTGACAGAAATCAGTCCGATATAACTAAAATACCATATAATATTTCAATAACAGGAAGTATTACAAAATAGTACTCTAGTCATCACAGCTTTTGCCTTACGAACCTTATTTTACCAGCCATACTAACCAATGGTTGTAAAATGCTGTCGAAGATTTCTCTCCTCTATATTGGTTTGGGTTTAAGCATGAGTCCAGTTCTGGCTCAAAGCCCCTTTTCGCCCCAGGAAGTAAAGGCCATGCGGACGCAGGCCAAACGCATCGAAATTATCAAGGATACCTACGGCGTGCCCCACGTGTACGCGAAGACCGACGCCGATGCCGTGTTTGGCATGATGTACGTACAGTGTGAACAGTTCTTCGATAAAGTAGAAAATTCCCTGATCAGCCGGACGGGGCGACTGGCAGAAGTAGAAGGCGAAGCGGCCCTACTCCGCGACCTTTGGTCTAATCTGTTTATTGACTCGACGCAGGCCAAAGCCTACTATCAGCAATCGCCTGAGTGGTTACGAAAGCTCTGCGATGCCCACGCCGCCGGGATTAACTACTACCTGGCTACGCATCCCGCCGTAAAGCCCAAACTCATTACCCGGGTAGAACCTTGGATGAATCTGATGAACAACGTGCCCGCCATGGGGGGCAGTAACGTTGCTGAGTCGGATTTCAAGGCGTTTTACCTGAACGATACGCATGCCATTCCGGGACGGAGTTTTACGGCTGAACCGCCCAAAAACGACGGCTCCAATGGCTGGGTATTGGGTCCTTCGCGAACGAAAAGTAAAAAGCCCATTCTCCTGATCAATCCCCATTCCGAATACTACGGCCGAATTGAAATACAGGTGGTCAGTGAGGAAGGACTGAACTCGTACGGGGCTCCTTTCCTGGGCCAATTCCCCATTTTTCAGGGCTTCAACGAATCTTGTGGCTGGATGCACCCCGTCTCGCTTTCCGATGCCAAAGACCTGTACGCCGAAGAAGTGCAACGGAAAAATGGAAGACTCATGTACCGCTACGAGGGTACCTGGAAAAACGTCGACAGCACCGTTCACGAAATTCGCTACAAGAAAGCGGATGGGATAGCTACCCGCCAGGTGGTCACGTACCGAACGCACCACGGCCCCATCGTCTACGCGACGGCAACCCGTTGGATTGCCCTAAAAACGCACGAACCGAACATCGACCTGCTGGCCATGCACTGGCTGAAGATGAAGGCGAAAAACATGAGAGAATTTACCGAAGCCCTGAACAAACGGGCCATGGTGGGCAGTAACGTACTCTACGCCGATAAAGATGGAAACATTGCGTATTGGCACGGCAACTTCGTACCCCGAAAGAACCCGCTCCTCGACTGGAAACGGCCCGTGGATGGTACCACGGCAGCTACGGAATGGCAGGGTACGCACGAGCTCTCGGAAATTCCTCACTACATTAACCCCGCTAATGGCTGGCTGCAAAACTGCAATTCGACGCCCTTGTACGGAGCCGGGGAATTATCGCAGGAGATTCTGAAACTTCCCGCCTACATGCACCCCGATGGGCATACGCCACGGGCGGTCCATGCGGTGAAAGTACTGACACCCCTCAAAGACGCTACGATGGATGATGTGGTTCGGGCTTCCTACGATGCCTACTTGCCCAGCGGCGAGCGTTACGTACCCAGTTTGATCGCCGCTTATCAGTCCCTGACTTCAGATTCCCTGAAATCCATCGTCAAAGGTCCGATTGAGGTACTGAAACAGTGGAATTTTAAAACGGATACGCAATCGGTGGCAACTACCCTGACGGTGCACTGGCTGGAAAAAATCATCCAGCTGGACATGGCCCGACTGCCCCGTCCCCTGACGACGGAAGAGCAGTATTCCCTGACCAACGGAGCCGCCCTGACTACTGAATTTCTTTCCGCGAGGGAGCAGGTACTGGCACTGGCTCAGGTGGTCAGCGAGTTGAAAAAGGACTACGGCACCTGGGAAGTACCCTGGGGTACGGCAAATCGTTTTCAACGCACCGAAGGCGAGCCGAGTGACCAAAAACCAAGCTGGGCCGTTCCTGCCACGCCCGGATTCATGGGTTCGCTCAATGCCTATGTGAGTCGCAAAGCACCCCAAACGCACAAACGTTACGGGGTTACGGGCAATACCTTTGTCGCCGCCGTTGAGTTTGGGGATCGACTACGGGCCAAAACGATTTTGACGGGCGGGGCTAGCAGTGACCCGAAGTCCCCGCATTACACCGATCAGGTCAGGGGGTACATCGACGGGACGTACAAGGAGATTTACTTCTACAAGGCAGATGTCCTGAAACACATGGAGAAGAAATACCACCCCGGCGATTAGTAAACAGGCGGCTTGTCCGGATGGTATCCAGGCAAGCCGTAGTGTTCAGGATTTATATCGACACCTAAAGCTTGTAAGGGATTGTATCCTACAAGCTTTAGGTGCTTTTAAAACCACTTAACAACTCTTTGCGATCGATGAAAAAAATTACTGGAATCGCTCTGGCCTGTTTAGTCAGCTCCCTGGCCCTGGGCCAAAGTAAAACACCCGCCAGCCCCGAAGCCCAGATTGCGACTTTACAAAAGCAGTTATCCAATCTCCAGCACAGCTTCGATGCTCTGGATAAAGGCATTGATGACCTGAGCTGGGAGCAGAAAGTAGGCGATGTAGCCCTGGTAGACAAAGTAATTCTTACGGGGCCACCCCCAGCCGTCGTTAAGAATCCTACGGGACAGGGAGCTAAAAATCCCGTTCGTTTTTCAGCATACGTCTTCATTCCCAGGAAACTCGATCCGAGCAAAAAGTATCCCTTACTGGTGCTTCCGCACGGCGGAGTCCATAGCAATTTCAACACGGCGTATGCCCATATTGTCAAGGAATTAACGGCTCAGGAATACGTAGTCATTGCCCCCGATTACCGGGGTAGTACAGGTTACGGCCGAGGCTTTTACGAATTGATTGATTACGGCGGACTGGAAGTGGATGACACCAAAAGTTGTCGGGATTACATGCTCGAAAACTACGATTTCATTGACAAAAGTCGGGTGGGTATTCTGGGCTGGAGCCACGGCGGAATGATTACTTTACTGAATCTCTTCAATTATCCCAACGCCTACGCCGTCGGTTACGCGGGTGTTCCCGTGAGTGACCTGATTGCCCGGATGGGTTATAAAAGTCAGGGCTACCGGGATGCCTATTCAGCGGATTTTCACTTAGGGAAATCAGCGGATGAAAACGTGGAAGAATACCGCAAACGCTCGCCCGCCTGGAACACGCACAAACTTCAGACTCCACTCCTGATTCACACCAATACCAACGATGAGGACGTGAACGTACTGGAAGTCGAGCACCTGATCAAAGCCCTCAAAGCCGATGGGAAGAAATTTGAATACGAAATCTACAAGGACGCTCCCGGTGGACATACCTTCAACCGTATCGATTCCTACGGTGCCAAGGAAAGCCGCCTGAAGATTTACGACTTTCTGGCCCAGTACCTCAAACCCAACAAGAAATTCAGGAATGTAAAGGAACTGATCGAGGTCAGTTATTTCCCGAAAACTAAATAAATTACCCCTTCGGAAGAGAGGGGCTTTCCCGGCCTCTCTTCCATTCTTTCCGCTGTAATCCTTCCTGCGTATGCATTGTAAACGTTTACTATTGGGCATCATCTGGATACTCGGCACGCTACAGGCGATGGGCCAGTCGGCAACCCAGACGCTGAAAATGCCCGGTCTGCAACAGTCCGTGGAGATCATTCGGGACCAATGGGGGGTATCGCACATTTACGCTAAAAATGACCATGATCTCTTTTTTGCCCAGGGCTACGTCGCCGCTACGGACCGCCTGTTTCAGCTGGAGCTTTGGCGGAGGCAGGCCACGGGTACCGTCGCCGAGTGGCTGGGACCTTCGGAGTTGAAACGGGATCTGGGTACGCGATTGTTTAAGTTTCGTCAGAACCTCGACCAGGAATTCGCTCATTATCATCCCAGGGGTAAACTCATCATTACCGCCTACACCGCGGGTGTGAATGCCCGGATAGCTGAGGTCCGGAAGGATACGAGCAAGCTTTCCTTCGAGTTTAAATTACTGAAAAGCGTACCCGGATTCTGGACGCCGGAGGTCGTTATCAGTCGCCACCAGGGCCTGATTGCCAACCTCACAAGTGAGTTGAGTTTTGGGCGGCAGGTTCACGTCATGGGGGAAGAAAAAACCCGGGAACTCAACTGGTTTCACCCCACGCGTACGCCCGCGTCCGAACCGAAACTTACACTGGAGAAGGGAGTAGACGGTGCCGCCCTAATGCAGGATATTCTGGGCCTGTACAATGCCTTCCGGGCTCCCTTACGCTTTAAAAAACCGGGCTCTGATGTAGGAAAGACCTTTGACTTTCTGGACTGGTACGAAACGGAAAAAGAATACGTGGGATCGAACAACTGGACGCTGAGCGGCGAAAAGTCGCAAAGTCATTTCCCGATGTTAGCCAATGATCCGCACCGTACGCAGTCTACGCCTTCCCTGCGGTACTGGATTCACCTCAACGCTCCGGGCTGGAATGTGGTAGGAGCCGGCGAACCGACGTTACCCGGCGTATCCATCGGTCATAATGACTACGGAGCCTGGGGACTGACCATCTCGGGATCGGACTGCGAGGATCTGTACGTGTACGATCTCAACCCGCAAAACCCGAATCAATATCGATACAAAGGGCAGTGGGTGGCGATGAAAATCGTGACGGATACGATCCCCGTTAAAGGTCAGCAACCGCAGGTGGTACAGTTGAAATACACCCGTCACGGTCCGGTGGTGTTCGAAGACGCAAAAGCCAATAAAGCTTACGCCGTGCGAGCGGGCTGGATGGACGTGGGTTGTGCCCCTTATCTGGCAAGTCTTCGTATGAATCAGTCGAAAAGCTGGGACGAGTTTCGCGAGGCTTGCTCCTTCGCCCGGCTTCCGTCGCTCAACATGATCTGGGCCGATCGTAAAGGGCATATCGGCTGGCAGGTTTCAACGTTAGCACCCATTCGCCCCAACTGGTCCGGACTGGTACCCGTCCCCGGCGACGGACGATTTGAATGGGAGGGTTATCTGCCCATCCAGCAGTTACCGCACCTGAGCGACCCCGCCAAAGGCTTCATTGCCTCGGCCAATAGTAACCTTACCTCGCCTGACTACCAACCCCGTACGGCCCTCGGTTGGGAATGGTCAACCTCGTACCGAACCGATCGGCTGGAAGAAGTATTGGGCAGTAGTAAACGGTTCAATCTGAGTGATTTTTCGCAGTTGCAGAATGACGTCCTATCCATTCCCGCCCGCACGCTGGTACCGCTGCTGAAATTTGCCCTTCCTTCGAACGAGGAATCGGTTCAGAAAGCCGTAAGCCTACTGCAAAACTGGGATTTCCGGTTGAACCCGGAATCAATAGAAGCGGCCATCTACGTCGAATGGGAAAACCAACTGCGGGACTACGTGTACGAAAAAGCAGTACCCAAAGCCGCTCAGGCTCACTTCCGAAGGCTTTCTACGAAAGTTCTGATCGACTATCTGCTCACGCCGCCGCCGGAAGTTTTTGGCTCTACACCCCTCGAAACCCGGAATCAGGTAGTAACCACGGCCTTGCAGGAAGCCCTGACGGTATTGACCAAACGGTTAGGCAAAGATTCCAAGAACTGGGCGTATGGGCAGACTACTAACAAACACATTACGATTACGCACGCCTTTAGTGATTGGGTAAGTCCCGCGATGCAACAGAAAATCAACCTGGGTCCGATGGCCCGGGGTGGCAATGCGGAGACAATCAATAATTCGGGCAATACGTTGAATCAGACCCACGGAGCTTCGTTCCGAATTCTGGTAGATACCGAAAACTGGGATAAAACGCTGGGCGTGAATAGTCCCGGGCAATCCGAAAATCTCGAAGATCCGCATTACCGGGATTTGTTCGACAAATGGAATCGGGGGGAGTACTTCCCGGTGTATTTCAGCAAGGAAAAAATCAAAAGTGTGGCCGATCAAACGACTTTGCTTACGCCTTAATCGTACCTAACTTTCCAAATGAAACAATAGTAGGTGTTACAGTTACTATTGGCTCCATTCCTGGAAAAGAATACTCCTTCAGTCACTTGTTTGAAGTTTAAAACAAGCCCCGTAAACCAAAAGCCTAACCCAAGGTTAGCTTTTGGTTTACGGGGCTTACCAGTTGATGCAAGATTACATCGATTACTGAACGATCGTTTACTTCAAGAGCTACCGAAGTTTTGTTCTACGTTCTTCCATGATCTAAGTAAAGTATTTATCCGCTATCGATTACCTCTCGTTTATTCCCTGCCCCACACTGGAAAGGTGCGTAAAAGCATAACTGCTTCAATAAAGAATTCGCCCCCGTACAGTTTTTTAGTGGTTGACTTCGCTCAAGAAACAAATCATTCTTGAGAGAATATTTGTTTTCAAAACTAGGATTCAACGGAACGGCATTCGGTACGAGGCATTCCTTTTTTCCTACCCCAACGGTATTGCTTGTTTTTCGTAACTATGACCTTACCCCACGATAACGCTGAACCTTTCCCATTTTTGCAAGGAGGTGGTGAAATGGGTCATCTCACCCGCCAGTTCGACTGGTCGAGGACCTCGCTCGGAACACCCGATACCTGGCCAGCCAGCCTGTGTATCAGTCTGGGCATTCTGCTGAATTCCAAGTTTCCTATGTTCCTTTACTGGGGATCCGACTATATCTGTTTTTACAACGATGCTTACCGACCTAGTCTGGGCGTTACGGGTAAACATCCAGCCGTACTCGGCAGCCGGGGGGAAGACATCTGGCCGGAAGTGTGGGAGTTTAACCGCCCCCGACTCAATGCCATCATGGCGGGTGGCGAAGCAACCTGGGAAGAAGATCAGCTCCTGCCCATCTATCGGAACGGAAAAATGGAACCCGTCTACTGGACGTATAGTTACAGTCCGGTTAAAGACGAAAGGGGGCTGGTACGAGGCATATTTGTGGCGTGTACGGAGACTACGCAGAAAGTACTAACGACCCAACAGTTGGCCGTTTCCGAGCAACGTTTTCAAAATCTGATTCGCCAGGCTACGGCGGGTATCATTGTTCTGACCGGGGAATCACTGCAGGTAACGATTGTCAACGAAGCTTATGCCCGATTGGTGAACCGTACGGTTGAAGAGCTTCTGCATCATCCTTTATTTGAGATTATCCCCGAAGCGGCTGACCCTTTTCAGTCGATTATTGAGGGGGTTATCCAATCTGGCGAACCCATGTACCTCTACGAACAACCGTATCAGGTACAGGTTGAAAGCGGAACCAGGCAGGGCTTTTTAAATCTGATTTATCAGCCCTATCGGGAGCAGGATGGTACGATCACGGGTGTCATTGTCTTTTGTCAGGACGTCACTTCGCAGGTGCAAGCCCAGCAGGAACTTTTAAATAAAAGTCGTAATCTGGAGCTGGCTCTCACCATTGCAAACCTCGGTAGTTTTAAGGTAGACTTAGCCAGTCGCCTGTCCATGCACTCCCAACAAATCTTGGACTGGTTTGAGATTCCTAGCCAAGAGTATCCACTCGATGAAGTCTTTCAGCTCATTCATGAGCAAGATCGTGCAACGACGATCCAGGCCATTGAAGATTCCATCGCGGGTAAACAGGGTGGCTATCATGATGTCACCTACCGGGTTATCAGTCGCCAGAATGGCCACTTGCGTTACCTGCATTCCATGGGACAGGTCCTGACGGAAAAAGGGAAACCCGTTTCGATTTCGGGTATCATTCAGGATGTTACGCCGACGGTTATTAGCCGCCAAGCACTCGAAGAAAGTGAAGCGGCCTTGCGTGATGCCATTGAGCTGGCGGAATTGACCACCTGGACTATTGATCTTACGAAAGGCCAGATGTACACTTCTGAGAAGTACGCCCGTAAGTTTGGACTACCTCATACTGAAATTTCCCTGGAAGAAGCCTGGTCTATGGTGCATCCTGATGATCGGAGTCATCTCACCCGGTTATGGGAACAATCCTTAAGTCCTGAATCCAACGGTCGGTTAGAGACCGAGTACCGAATCCTGAACGCTCAAACGGGTCAGCTCCAGGCCATTCAGGTCATCGGTCAGCACTACAGGAATTCAAAAGGCGAGGTCCATCGTTTTCTAGGTACAGCCCGTGACATTACCCTCGAACGGGAGTTACAAAACACGCTGGAAAACGAAGTGCAAAAACGCACTGAGGAATTAGCCGCCGTGAATGAAGAGTTGCAGGCCAGTAGCGAAGAAGTAGTGAAAAGCAATGAAATCCTATCGATGCATTTGGAGGAAATGACGCAGCTGAATCGCCTCCTGCATCTTTCCAATGATCGTTTGAAGCAGTTCGCTTACGTGGCCAGTCACGATTTACAGGAACCGCTGCGAAAAATTCAGGCGTTTAGTACACTCATTGAAAAGAAATACGCGGACCGACTGGATGAACAGGGTCTGACCATCCTGTCAAAAATTACCAAATCCGGCGAACAAATGTCCACCCTGATTCAGGACCTACTGGCCTTTTCACGGCTGGCCGTCGATCAGGACGAAAAAATGATTGTTTCGTTACAGCGAGTATTAGCCCGCGTACTGGAATCGCTGGAAATACGTCTACAGGAAACGAAAGCGGACTTACAGATTGATCCGTTACCGGCTTTGCTGGGGGATGAGAGTCAGCTTCGGCAATTGTTTCAGAACCTGCTTTCCAATGCCTTGAAGTTTGTCAAAGCCGGAGAGATGCCGCGTATTCACGTGTATTCGCAGCTGATTCCATCCGCTGATTTACCCCCTGAACTCCAAACCGTGTTGAAGGCTCCGCGGTATTATCGCATCAGTGTAGCCGATCAGGGTATTGGTTTTGAACCGCAATACGCCGAGCGTTTATTCGAAGTTTTTCAGCGACTGCATACCCGACAGCAGTACAAGGGAACGGGCATTGGACTGGCCATTTGTCAGCGAGTCATGGAAAATCATCAGGGAGCCATTACTGCCGAAAGTGAACCCGGACAGGGAGCCACCTTCCACGTTTTTTTCCCGACCTGATAAAAGGCATACTAAGTAGACTATGAAACGGAAACAGGGGTTACAAAACCGATGTTCCTAACCCCTGTTTTTTAAGTAAAGCACCGCAATTCACTAACTATTTGTCCCATAAAACTACCTTACAGATCAACGGAAAAAGCTTGTTTTCATGGCTTGAATGATCGTTTCTCACTGTACCGCTTCGTGAATGCCCGTGTTCTGCCAGCTTCGGGTGGCCGCTGAATCCAGCACCGCCTGGCACACCCGTTGCGTTTGCAGAGCATCGAGAAAGGTAGGATGGCAAGGTTCATCCGTTTCCAGACTCTTCAGAAAATCGGCGACCTGATGCACGAAGCTGTGTTCGTAGCCCAGCCCTAAACCGGGTACCCACCACTGACTCAGGTAGGGATGTTCGCCATCCGTAACGTGAATGGATCGCCAGCCCCGCAAGGCCGATGCATCGCGGTGATCAAAGTATTCCAGTCGGTTCAAATCATGCAGATCCCAGCGGATGGACGCGTGTTCACCATTGATTTCAAAGGTATACAACGCTTTGTGGCCCCGGGCGTATCGCGTGGATTCGAACAAACCGAGCGAACCGTTTTCAAAATGACAGTGAAACAGGCAGGCATCGTCAATACCGACGGTCGTAAGTTCTCCAGTTTGTTCATGAACCCGCTCTTTGATGAACGTTTCGGTTACCGCTGATACGTCCCGAATCGACCCGTTCAGCCACAAAGCCGTATCAATGCAGTGGGCGAGTAAATCGCCCGTAACCCCCGACCCCGCCGAGGCAACGTCCATTCGCCAGTTTCCTCCCCCCTGTGATAGATTAGCATTTATGGTCCAGTCCTGCAAAAAATTGGCCCGGTAATGAAAGATACGGCCCAGCTGCCCCGAATCGATGATTTGCTTGGCCAGCGTGACCGCGGGCAGGCGGCGGTAATTGTACCAGACCGTATTGCGAACCCCGGCTTTTTCTACCGCCGCTACCATCGCTTCGGCTTCGGGTAAGGTTCGGGCCAGGGGCTTTTCACAGAGAATCATTTTTCCGGCTGCCGCTGCTGCTAGTGCTATTTCCGCGTGCCACTCATTGGGTGTACAGATGTCGATGGCATCAATGTCGTCCCGACCGATCAGGGCCTGCCAGTCCGTTTCGACCGAGGCGTAGCCCCATTGCTGAGCAAAATCTGTTACCTTTTCGAGGTTTCGCGAGCAGACGGCCTGCAGAACCGGACGATAGGCCAGTTTCGGGAAAAAATCACCAACCCGTTTATAGCCGTTTGAATGCGTACGGCCCATAAAGCCCGTACCAATTAAACCAATGCGGAGTTCTTTGGATGCGTTCATGTGTGTAGGTAGGAAAAAGTTAAGCTTCTGACCAGCCGTGAGCTTCGCGTACCTGAATCATCACCGCCAGAATGTCGTTCCAGGTTTGCTGCCGTTGCATTACTTCGTTGGGAAACATACAGCCATCCCAGCAAATGTGGCGGAAGGCTTTGGTGAGCTGCCCCTTTTCATCCCGCAGCCAGTAGCCCGCATCGTGTACAATGTCGAGTTTACCCGCGGGGTCCGTGGGTAAACAATGCCGTCCGGTTTTATCGTGCGAGCCCGTTCCGTACACGGTTCCATCGTTTTGGGCCACGTGAAAATCGACCGTCCAGGGCCGTAAAGCTGCCGTTAGTGTTTGAAGGGCCTCTTGCAGGGTATCGCGGTCACTCCAGTCGAAATCGGGCGGTAAGATGCGATCTTCGGGCCGGTTCGTTCCCAGCAGATACAGAAGCGTATGCGACATATCCGCCTGAAAACCCAGGTTAGGTCGATCGACGGCTTCCAGCGTTTCGAGCATGGTTTTCCAGCTGTGCATCCCCCCCCAGCAGACTTCCCCCTCCGCCGCCAGCGTTTCTCCGTACTCGGCGGCAATGTCACAGGCCCGGCGAAAGGTATCGGCAATTTTTTGCGTATTCCCTTGCGGGTCCGTGGCCCACTGCTCCGGCGAGCTGGCCGAATCAATGCGAATGACGCCGCCGGGACGGATCCCGATCTGCCGTAACTTCTGCCCAAAGCGACAGGATTTACGAACCTGTTCCAGAAAAAAGGCCTGCTCTGATGCAGAACCCAGGGCCGGGCCGCCCCAGATGGGAGCCACCAGACTACCGACCTCCAGACCAAAGCCGCTAATTTTGTCAGCGAGTGCCTGAATCTCCTGATCGTCGGCATCCAGATTGACGTGCTGCTCGAAGAGGCCCAGATCTACGCCATCGAAGGTGATCCCGTTGACTTCGGCCCCAGCCGTCAGTTCAAGCATGGTATCGAGGGAAAGAATAGGTTCCGAGTCAGCCCCCTTGCCGACAATGCCGGGCCAGGTAGCGTTATGAAGTTTAGGGAATGTATGCATCGTAAATAGGTTCAGAGGATACGTGAAAAAATCTAGTCAAGCACCAGATCGGGATTGTTGGGACCGAAGTGTTTGAGCATCACCAGCGGCTCCGTGGCGGAAGCATTGGTAATTACAACACCCGCAAGAGCTGCTTTTTCGCTGACAAAAAATTCATCGCTGGTCAACTGCCCGTAGCGAATCAGACTGGGCGTTTCGATGTTCCAGACCCCCAGTTTCCCGTGCCCTTGCATGAGAATGAGTCCGTACGCTGCCCCATCCTGAATGGTTACGGTCTGGCCGGGCAGGACGGTCAATTCTTTAGCACTGAAGGCTTCGGATTTATAACATACCCAGCTTTCCTGGTAACCCTGCATTGCTTCCGGATCGCGTACGGGTTTAGGAGCCATGAATCGGTTTTGCATCATTTCCGGGTCCAGATTCAGGTCCCAGTCAATCACTTCCAGGAGATGTTCCACATCCCCGCGACGCTCGGGTGGCGTCCCATTCCAGAGTAGTTCTTCCGGAATAATCGCTTCATTGACCAGGGACTGGTACATGGCGAAAACGTCCGAAGCCTTTTGCGGTTCGTACGTACACAGGCTACCGGGAGCGTGCAGTAAGCCGGGCGGCACGTCCCAGCCGGTACCGGGTTCGAGCCGGTACGCCTGCGAAAGGTTGGTGATTTTGTTATCGCCTTTGGTAAAATTTTCCAGGCATTGGCGGACCTGCGAGTGCGTGGTACCCGGCGTCAGTCCAAAGAACGTATAGGGAAAGTCTCCGCCGTGGTTATTTAGTTGTGGTGGAAAGTAATAAGCCTCTGGTTTACCCAACTGCCCGATGAGCCGGGCGTGTTCGTCGTTGTGGTGGATGTGATGCGGCAAGGGGCCCATGTTGTCGAAAAACTTGGAATACATCGGCCAGCTCTGGTATTCATTCCAAAGTCGATCGCCGATTAACGCTCCCTTCAACTCCGCCACGGCGTCCCTAAGAAGAAACTGGTGACAGGTTCCGTCTGCTTCGAACACAATCTGACTAAGGCCTTCGTCCTGGCCCGTTAAGGGTCCGTTTTTGGCGGGTGTCGTCGAAGCCAGCCAGCGTTCATCGATACCACCCCGCTCACCCCCGAGTACGTAGTAGTCATCGGGATGCAGTTTGATTCGCCGACCCGGTACGCAAAAAGAGCGGGGTACCCAGGTGGGAGCCAGTCGTAGAATGCCTTGTCCCTGCTCTAAGGCCCGGGCGGCCATGCTTGCTGATGTCATTGTCATAATAAGGTTTAGTGGTATGGCATGAAAAGCGTTTCCAGAGCCTGAGGATCCGTCAGCACCTCTATTTCCAGTTCGTACACACGACGTTCACCGGGTTCGAGCCAAATCAGTTGCCGGGTTGCTCGGGCCTGGGCCTGACCCATCGGCGGATGGGTTCCGGGTTCAAGGCCCGTCACGTACTCGCCCTTTCCCCAATGTTGCCAGTTGGTCAGCCAGGGAAGCTGCTGTTTATAAAAGCGAATGACAAGTGCCAATCCTAACGTTTCATTATATACGCCACATTGACACTGTCCTGCGTCATCCGCTTCCAGATTAATAAAGGCTACTTCCTCCCCCGCCCCGGCGTGGGCGTCCAGGGGGGCGGGACAGGTACGAAAATCATGTTCGGGCCGAAACAATTGCGGGTGATCTGAACCCGCCTCCCAGGAACCCCGCCAGAGGAGGCGGGTACCCTCATCGATGAGCGGCCAACCCAGGTTGATGTGGTACAGCAGCATGTGCGGAGCCGTAGTATTACCCCGATTGACTATTTCGTCCCGTAAGCGAAGACTGGCTTTCCCCAACGTTGACGAAAGGGTACGGCTTAGTTCCAACCGCGTACCTAAGGCCTGACTTTGACGAATCCGCCCGCGTACGCTCATAACCAGCTGACCCGTGAATGGATCGGGTTGCGTGATACATTCGAGTTCTGCGGGTGTATTGCTGAACGTATCGTGCAGACCGCGTTCCCCCCATTCGTCGCTTTCCGGACCACCTACGTGCGTCAATCCACAGGTAGTCAGCAGGCCGCCTCCGAAAGTTCGCAGCCAGCCCAAACCCCGGTTAGAAAAGGGCTGCGGCGTGGTAATGCCCCCGTGACTCAGCCAGGCCAGACTGTGTTGCTGATAAAAAGCCTCGGCAATGTCCATTCCCCGATCCAGTACTACTTTGTACCGAAGTCCCGCTCCGGTATTCACCCAGGCGATTCGATTGCCCCGTCCGGGTCCGTTATCGAGTACCGACGTTTCGATGCCCCCCAGTTGGGCGGGATTGGAAATTTTGTCCCGGCTCCGCTGATCGATTCCTGCCATGGTTTACAAGGTTTTTAGCCGGAGATTCCGGTATTCAACTTTCATGGGCGGACCTACGTGTACCTGCACCCCTAGGAAACCCGCTTTTTTGCCATGTACCTTATCCAGATCGGTCACGTCACTCATCAGTACCCCATTGATAAAATGTTGCAGGCGATTCCCTTTCACAATCAGGTGAAATTCGTTCCAATCCTCGGTTTTGATACGGCTTTGCAGAGCTTCCGCTTCCCCCAGCGATTTCTCAACCGTCAGCATTGTCCAGGCATTGTTTTTAATCAGATCGCGGACGTTTCCCTGCGTAAAGGGCTGGATGCGGGTTTGCTGACCCCGGTACGCGAGCGTCGTGCGACCTCGTTCCTCGTAATTCTGCCCCGTGTATTTGTTTTGGCCATCGATATCTGCCTGATAGCCTTTCAGGGCGTAGGGTACCTCCGGGACGCGTTCACTGCGGTAATTGATGCCTGAATTCCCATCCTTCGTAATTCGAAAGGTACCCTTCAATTCAAAATCCGCCGGTTGCTGTTGCTGCCAGATCAGGAAAGTATTGGTTTTCAGAAGGGTACTCGGCGTTACCTCGCCCACCAGCGTACCGTTTTCGATCCGCCAGTAGGTGGGATCACCTTCCCAACCTTCCAGCGATGATCCGTTCAACAGGGGTACAAAACCGGATTCGGTGGTCTGGGCCCAGCCTTCGGGGCTACCGATCCAAAGTCCGAAGAAGAGTAGGAGCGTAATTCGTGCGTGTCGTTTCATAGGTCGATTATTCGTTACCCCCCGCCGTTTTGGGTTGATATACTTCGTGTTGTGGATTGCCGGAAGACTTTAAAAACGCCATCAGATCTTTGAGTTCCTCCGCATTAAGCCCATTGATCAAGCCCGGAAGCATCATCGACACGGAGGAATATTTAGTAGAGGTAACGTTCTTCTTGGGAATCTTCTGAACCTGCTCCGGAGCGAAGGGATTCTGCGAGATGGTATAGCTGGTCTTATCTTCGTTCACCAGCCGTCCCACCAGCGACTTGCCATTTTTCAGGGAAAAGATGGTCGAAGCGTACTGATCGGAAACGGTTTTGTCCGGGTCAATGATGGCTTCTAAAATATCTTTGTTGGAAAAGCGAGTGCCCAGCTGAGTTAAATCCGGACCAATGTCACCGCCTTCGCCCCGCAGGGTATGGCACCGACTGCACAGAATGGCCGAGTAGATGTTTTTACCCCGATCGAAATTGCGACGGTTCAGGCCACTATCTACTACCGCCAGGGCGTCGCTCGTCTTCCAGTTTCGACCTGGTCCCTGTAAGGTATAATTGCTGGCTAATTCATTCCCCGACCGACCGATCAGCCCTTCCCCCGAAAGTTTGTTGTAGCGATCAAACTGCTCTTTGGGTACTTGGGATAGGGCCATTTTCCGGGCCTTATCGATGAAACCAATGTAACTGCGACCACCCTGGTATTGAAACGCCTGGGCAAACCATTCGAAGTACTGCGACCGTAGTTCCGGCGTCCAGCCCGTTTGCTGGCGACTAAGCATTACGGCATAAAAAGTCTGCTGGGCGGGGGGCATTTTTTCCAGCATCTTGGCGATGTCCAGTCCATATTGCGGATTACGCAAAATCAGATCGGAAGAACTGGTAGCGGCAATACCGCCCAGGGTCTGACTGCCGGGTTCTTCTTTCTGACGCATCAGGGCCAGCGTTTTGGGGGCCGCCTGCGGGGATTCCAGGGCGATCAGTAGCTTGCTCAAGCCCCGGTTAAGTACGGCACTGCGGGCCGGGTACAGCGGTTCTAGCGTAGCCAGTAAGCGAGTTTTTTCCGGAGCCGTTGGCGTGCCCAGGCGTAGCAGTACCAGTTCATGCACCCGAAGCCAGTCTACCTGCTGAGCTTCGTTAAGCCGCTCGAATTTGATTTTTGCCAGAGCTTCCAGTACTTGGCTTTTCAGCGTAGCCGGGGCCTGTCGGGTCAGGGCCAGCAGGGCCTGAAGCGAACGTTGCGGATCGGATTCCTGCAGGGCTTTTTCCTGCCATTGGGCGACGGGCTGATGCTCCAGAGCCAGACGGGCCGCGTACCGGACAAATCGATCCGGATGGTTAAGATGGGGCCAGGCCAGGTCTACGGCCTGCGGCTGAGCCTTTTCGTGAAAGGCCTCCAGCTGGCGGCGGAGCTGCTGTTCGGAAGTTAGCGAAGCGGTTACGGCTTTAGGTTCCTCCACAGACCCCTGATAGGACACCCGGTACAGATCAGATTCGAGCCGACGTCCGCCCGTTAGGAAATACAGAGCACCATCCGGCCCAATAAGTCCATCCGTCAGGGGCAGAGCCGGTCCGGAAATAAATTCTTCCAGTTGAGCCTCGTAGCTGGCTCCTTTCGGCTTGAGCTGTACGGCGTAGATGATGCCGAAACTCCAGTCGAAAGCAAATAAAGCGTTCCGGTATTTTTCGGGAAAACGGGCGGAACCTCCGTGGATGAGGTTCGTAGGCGAGCCTTGTCCAACGTTCACAACGGGCGGTAAATTATCCGGATACGCCGGCAGCCATTTGCCATTGCCCGTTCGCCAGCCAAACTCCGCCCCACTCGTTACGTGGCAGATGCGGGTGGGCCGGTACCAGGGCAGTCCGAAATCCCATTCCATATCCGAGTCGTAAGTGAACAGTTCGCCCGCTTCGTTGAAGGCCAGATCGAAGGGGTTACGAAAACCCGCCGCGACGAGTTCCCAGTTCGAACCCAGCGAATCGATGTGAGCAATCCACCCCCCCGGTGCCATCCGGTCTACGGCGTGCCCTCTGGGATCTTTGATCGTGGGCAGCAGGTTATCTTCCTGCCAATTTTTGGGCAGTCGGTAGCTATTCATTTCGGGCACGTCGGTATGATTCCCCGCAATGACGTAAATGGACTGTTTGTCCGGAGCCAATACCAAGCTATGCGGACCGTGTTCACCTTCCCCTTTCAGGGATTTCAGCAACGTAATTTTATCAAACTGATCATCACCATTGGTATCCTGAAGCCGATACAGGCCGCTGCCTTTGTCGAAATTCTTGTCACGCTCGTGGTTTACCATGACATACAGGCTGTTGAAAGCCCAGAGTAAACCCTGAGCGTAGCCCATCCGAACTTTTGTCTTGACTGAGTCGGGTAGTACGTTGGCGTCCGGTAATTGAATCGGCAGGGGTTCCACCTTTGGCTTCGCATCCGGGGCTCCCAGCGGCGGGATTTCCAGGCGATAGAGGTAACCATACTGATCGGCAGTAATGAGTCGGCCTTTTCCATCAAAGGTCATCGCTACCCATGAACCCTGCTTCTGCTCCGAAGGGCTGTAGAGGTGTTCCGCTTTGAATCCGGCGGGTAATTTGAGTTTTTTGACTTTCGGATGTTCAGGCTCCGGGGCCTGAACGATCCAGGCAGTCGAGCCCAGGATACCCAACAGCAGCAGTCCATACACGAGCATCTGTCTGGTGAAAAAAGAGGGTAAAGCCATGACGGTTTCGGAAGATTAGGGCAAGGTCTCCCTCCCTTTCCATAGGTCGGAAAGGAGGCCTTGCCTGCGTAACATCAAATGAATTACCAGCCCGGATTCTGCTCAAAACCATTGAGCCGGATTTCCCGCTGGGGAATCGGATATAGCAGCATGTAATCCTGCACATTGAAGGCAGCCGCACTCAGGCGGGGTAGTCGCTTTTTCTCCTCGACACCGTGAGCATTCATTACCGTCTGTGCCCGTCCGGTTCGCAGGAGGTCAAACCAGCGGTGGTTTTCAAAAGCCACCTCTACCCGTTGCTCGTGATACACTGCTTCACGAAAGGCCGTCTGACTCAGACCCGCCAGCGGAGCCAGCCCCGCCCGTTGACGAACGGGATTCAGGTACTGGTACGCCGCAGCCGTTTGTCCCGTTTCATTCAGAGCTTCCGCCAGCATGAGCATCACATGACTATAGCGATATACGGGCCAGTTGTCGTCCGTTCGGCCCTGTAGCTTGAAGGGTGGATGAAAGAATTTTTTGATGTAAGGCAGCGAATCCTGGCCAAACGCTTCCGAATACTTGTCATTACCGGCATCAATGTAGTACCCAATGGAAGCGTCCCGCCGTTTGTCTCCTTTTTCGTAGGTCTGAAAAATATTCCGCGTGGGAATGTTCATACCACCCAGATTGCCCTGAAAAGTCGTAAGTGGCACACCGGCGTTATACGGTCCAAAGGAGTAGATAAAGTTGCTACTCTCCCCTTCCATATCGGCGTTGTACTGCACTTCAAAGACCGATTCGGAATGGTTTTTATTTGTCGTCGCAAATACGCTGGCGTAATCGCTGACCAGTGTATAGCCCTTGACCTGTTCGAAGGAGGCGATGGCTTTCGCGTAATCTTTTCGCGTCAGGTACACGTGTCCCAGTAAGGTATGAGCGGCCCCCTTCGTAGCCCGACCGACGTTTTGGCCCGTATACGTTTGCGGCAACTGATTGACCGCGTCCTGCACGTCGCTGATAATTTGCTGGTAAATATTGTCGACGCTGGCTTTTTCCGCCGTAAAGGCCTGTTCGGGTCCGGCAATTTCCTTCGTAATCAGGGGAACGGAACCGAATAAACGTACCAGATAAAAGTAGTGCACTGCCCGCAGAAATTTAGCCTCGCCCACGTACTGGGCCTTGAGACTTTCGTCCTTAAACGGAACCGCATCGATCCGGCTCAGGATGACGTTGGACTGCATGACACCCTTGTACAAGGCAGCCCAGACATTTTGCACGTAATTATTAGAAGAATTGATCAGGAACTCGTCAATTTCCTCCCGCTGCTGCACCCCGCGATCACTTTCGTTGAACTGGTACGTGGTGTTATCCGATCGCATTTCAGCCATCGCGTACAGATCTCCCGTGTATAAACCCTGGAGCTGCCCGTAGGCTCCGTTGACGGCTTTTAACACCTGATCTTCCGTGCTATAGTACTTGTCACCACTCGTAAAGCTGTGCGGGTTGACATCGAGTGCTTGCTGGCAGGCCGTCAGGCTCAACAAAAGGGCTGCGAACAAAAGGTATGTTTTCATCGGTTTAGAGCGTCAGATCGTTAGAAACTAAGATTCGTACCTACGGTGAAAATGCGGGGAACGGGATAGCTGGAGTAGTCTACGCCGGGTACCAGCGTGCCGGATTTAGTCCCAGAATTACCATAGTTCTGCACTTCGGGGTTGCCCGTATAATTGGTAATCAGGATGGCGTTCTGGGCCGATACGTAAAAGCGAGCACTGCGAATGACTTTCCCGATGCCTTTGCTCAGGTTATAACCCAGGGTGATATTTTTTACCCAGGCGTAATCATTGTCTTCCACCCACAACGAGCTGACATCCCGGAACATCACCCGGCCCCGTCCCGAGCCGTTGGTCGTCGGAATACGACCATTGCCGGGCTGTTCGGGCGATCGCCAGCGGTCTTTAATGTCGCGGGTGACGTTAAAGACGCCATCAATGTTGTGCAGGTATTCATAAGCCGTATGCAGCCGTTGCCCGCCCACGGAACCGGTGACGAGGACGCGTAGATCAAAGTTTCGATAATTGAGCGTATTGGTCAGACCCCAGGTAAACTTGGGATAGGGATTGCCAATAACATCGAAATCATCCACCGGCGTAATGACGCCATCGCCATTGACATCTTTTACCCGCATGTTGCCGGGTACGGCACCGGGAAAGGCTGGTCCCGCATTGATTTCTTCCTGATTCTGGTACAGGCCATCAAATACGTAGCCGTAGAAAAGTCCCAGCGGTCGGCCCAGCATGGTGATGTTGGTCGGATTGCCCTCACCACTTACGCCGGACAGAATCGGACGGTCGCTACGACCCAGAGCGAGTACTTTATTGCGGTTGAAGGCAATGTTGAAATTCGTCGTCCAGCCCAAAGAACCCCGCGAAATGTTTCGGGACGTAATAGCCAGCTCGACGCCCTTGTTCTGTACGTTGCCCCGGTTTTCCATTACCGAGCCAAACCCCGAGGACTGCGGAATCTCTACATTCAGTAACAGGTCTTCCGTATTGCGGCGGTAAAAATCCGCCGTGATGTAAAAACGATCACTCAGCAAGCCGAAATCAAAGCCGACGTTCAGCTCGTGCATCCGTTCCCAGCCCAGTCGGGGATTTCCCAGCGTTTCCATCTGACGGCCGCCCACCAGCGTTCCGCCCAACACGTAGTTATTGGAAATCATCTGGCTCAGGTAGGTGTAATTACCGATTTCGAAATTTCCCGAAACGCCGTAAGAAGCCCGCAGTTTCAGGTCACTAATCCAGTTGACGGGTTTTAAAAATTCCTCCTGCGAAATTCGCCAGCCCAGAGCCGCCGAAGGGAAAATACCCCAGCGGTTATCCTGCCCAAAGCGGGAGGAACCGTCTCTCCGAAGGGTGGCCGTCAGCAGGTACTTGTCGCGGTAGGCGTAGTTCAGGCGGGCGAGATAGGAAAGTAACGACCAGTCTTCCTGACCCGTACTGCCCGTAATGCGAGCGGCGGCGTTAAAGGTTTTTACATCATCATCGGGGAAATTTTCACCGGTAAACGAGGCTCCTTTATTGGTCTGCTGCTGAATGGTGAAACCCAGCAGGGCCGTCAGGGAGTGGACTTCGTTGAAGGTAGTCTGATACGTCAGCGTATTTTCGTTAAGCCAGTTCTGGTATGAATTCCGGTTATAGCGGGCCGTAGGAATGGTGGGCGGGTTCTGGTTGAGGTACCCAATCGTGGAGGGGTGGAAGTACTCGGCCCGTCCGTCCTGCCAATCCGTATTGAACGTCGTTTTGAACTTCAGATTTTTCACGGGTTCGTATTCGGCGTAGGCGTTGATGAGCACCCGCGTACTGTTCGAGCGATCGTCCACTTCATTAAGCACCATTACCGGGTTTGGATAATTAAACGTTCCATCACTCTGAATCATGGGATTGTAAGAACCATCCGACAGGTACACGGGTGGTAAGGGACTCGCCACCAAGCCTTCGCCGAAGCCCTGTTCCCCCCGACCGGCACCGCCAAAAATACCGCGTTGCCGACGGGTAAAGGTGGGAGCCAGATTCACCCCGACCCGCAGTTTATCGCTCAGCCTACCATCAATGTTGGCTCGCAGGGAAAACCGCTGAAAGCTCGTACCCGTCACGACA
Organism: Siphonobacter sp. BAB-5385; assembly: GCF_002261125.1. Taxonomy (NCBI): domain Bacteria; kingdom Pseudomonadati; phylum Bacteroidota; class Cytophagia; order Cytophagales; family Cytophagaceae; genus Siphonobacter; species Siphonobacter sp. BAB-5385. Next base: position 136,119 of record NZ_NMPS01000031.1, read on the forward strand.
CCGTCCTGCTGAAAAAAGCCAGCCGATACGTAGGTATTCAGGTTTTCATTGCCACCACTCAAACTCAGGTTCACGTCCGTCATCGGTGCTACGCGGGTCATGGCTTCAAACCAGTTGGTACCTTTGCCCAGCCGCTCTGGATTACGGTACTGCTCCGGAATATCGGCATCGGTAGCTTCCCGGTTTTGTTCCGCCCGAATCCGATCCGAAATGGCTTCCTTACGAAACTGAGCGAATTCCTGAGCGTTCATCAAATCCGGCTTCCCTTTATTGGGAATTTGCTGTAAGCCCGTATATACGCCCACTTGTACGTTGGTTTTTCCGGTCTTTCCCCGTTTGGTCGTAATCAAAATGACGCCATTGGCTCCCCGGGAACCGTAGATGGCCGTAGCCGAGGCATCTTTCAGTACGGTGATGGATTCAATATCCTGCGGGGGAATGTCATTGATGGGATTGGACGTTTGATTGGAAGTTGTAGAAAGGGGAAACCCGTCGACCACGTACAGCGGCTGACTGCCCCCTCCAACGGCTCCGATCCCGCGTACCTGAATCTGTGCCCCCCCCCCGGCACCCCGTTGGAAGAGCTGATCTGCACCCCGGCGATTTGTCCGGACAGGGATTGATCCAGGCCCGCGACGGGCATTTCCTTCACGTTTTTCATGGAAATGGACGCCACGGAACCTGTTACATCCTGAGCCCGCTGGGTACCGTAGCCCACGACCACCACTTCATTGAGAGCACTGGCATCGGCTTTCAGCACGACATTCAGACTGGTACGACTCCCTACCGTAATTTCCTGCGGGGTAAAGCCGACGAAAGAAAAGACCAAGACGGCGTTTTCATCCGCTACGCGGAGGCGATACTGCCCCTTCACGTCCGTAGCGACACCCCGCTGGGTGCCTTTGACCAGAATATTTACGCCGGGCAGGGGTTCGCCTTTTTCATCCGTTACCGTTCCGGAAACTTCCGTATCCACGGCCGTACGGGGAGCCGCAGGCGATTGTTTGATCAGAATAATTTGCTGAGCTTCCACCTTATACTCCACCTGTAGCGGGCGAAGCAACTGGTCAAGTACTTTAGACAAAGGCAGGTTTTGAGCCTGTACGGAAACTTTTGGAGTGGAGCCGAACAAAGAGGATTGGTAGGTAAACCGTACTTCGGCCAGTTTGCTCAGCTGTTGCAGTACCACTTTCACATCCTGATTCACGAGATTCAGTGAAATCCTGCGTTGCAGCACTTCCTGATCGGCAGAATCATTCGCGTACGCTCTGCAATAGCCGGCGAATACCCACAAAACAAGACAGGTAGAAGTAAGCCATTTTTTCATAATAGGTACTGTTTTACGGTTTAGAGTAGACACAATACTTCCCTGCATCCCGGCAAGGGATGTACTGGAGACGAAAAATGAACTGAAGCTGGGTTCGAGGTCTATCGAAGGTTTTAACCCGCACTACGGTGTACAGCCGTCGCTCTGGATAAATACCTGTCCCCCTTTCACCTGGTAAGTGGCCCCGATGGCCTGACAAATGGCACTTAAACGTTCCTGAAGATTTTCTTCTTTAAAAGAGGTATTAATGGAACAGTTGCGAAGCTGTTCGGCATTGTAATTGATTTTGACACCAAACTGACGTTGCAGTTCTGCCAGTACCCGGGGCACCGGAGCGTTGTCAAACGTCTGTTCCCGGAACACGGCTCGTTTTTTAACCAGCGTGATTTTGTCCAGACGGTCCAGCCGTTTGTCGTACGTAAGCTGTTCCTGCGGATTCAGAATCGTCGGCACAGCGATACTCGTTCGTACCCGTACCCCGACCCGGCCACTGCGTACCTGAACCACCGTTTTCTGGGTTTGGGGCCGGGCGTAAATCCAGAAACTCGTACCTAACACTTTTGTACTCAATTCAGACGTGTACACGACGAACGGATGATTCGGGTTTTAGTAATGTCAAAGAAAGCATCGCCGTAGAGCTGTACTGCCCGTTTATCCTTCGGAAACTGCACCGGATACCACAAACGACTATTCTTTTCCAGCGTTACCATACTGCCGTCCGGTAACAGTACCGTGACGGGTTCTTTTCCTGAATTGGTTTTCAAGGCCCAATGCAGGGAAGCAGGTTCGGGCGTCGCGGGTTTTTCCGGCCAGCTCCACCATCCCAGCCCTGCCAATATGAGCAGCACCGCTGCCCACCGAACCCAGGTAAACGCTCGCAATCGACGCAGGGGTTGTACCGCCACGCGTTCCCTCAGCTTTTCCAGTTCCAGCTGTACCTCCGCCTGCGGAACGGGTTCGGCGTAATGGGCGTAAATCTCCTCCAGAAACAGGCGGGCCTGACGAATTACGTCCTCCTGTTCCGGATGCATCGTAAGGTACTCCTGCCAGAACAAAGCCTGTGATCCGGCCGGATCACGTACCCAGTGACGAAAGGATTCGTCCTGAATAAAATCACGGGCTTCAAAATTCTGGTATTTTTCATGAAAAAATAAAACAGTGCACGTTTCAATAGTAGAGTGTGCGGTAGCCGCAGAACCTAACCAAAAACGATGAAAATTTTTTGAATTAATTTTCGGGGAAAGGAAAACTCAACGCATTCGCTACCCAAAGGACACCTCCCACGACCCAGGCATTGCGGAGTTCCTTGAGCGAACGGGACAGCAGATTATAGACGCTCTGGTGGTTGAGTTGCATGATCTCCGCAATCTGATCGTGCGAGAGACCTTCGTAATAGTGTAGAAAAATAATTTCCCGCTGCCGGGGAGACAGCGATTCCAGAGCTTTGGTCAGACGCAGGTGGTATTCTTCCTGGGTTTCCTGATGGATGAGCAGCGATTCTACCCCCAGCTCCTCACTGCCTAAGGATTCCGGATACGCTTCGTAGGAATACCCCGAATGCTGCCGGTAAGATCGGTAGATTTTGTTTCGCAGAATGGCAAACAGGTAAGCTTTAATGTCCTCGGGTCGGGGCAGTGACTCGCGTCGGGTCCAGAGTTCCAGGAAAAGCTCCTGTAGTAAATCTTTGACGAGCTCCCGATCACGTTCCAGCTTTAGCCCGTAATTCAGCAGAGCCGCATAATACCACTCCGCTACCTGATTTAAGGCAGCCGAATCCCCCTGGCAAAGCTGTAGCCATACGTGCTGGGCCTCTAAGGAGTGGGGATGCTGGGAAATCAAGGCTTAAACAGGGTTATGATTTCGCGGCAAGTTACTATAATTAACAAAAAAACACCATAAAGTGCAATTTATATCCAGTACTAAATTTTCTTGATTTTCTGTAAAAGACGTTCTCCTCTCCTTTAGTCCTCACACGTTCAGAGGGGTGTTGGGCGTTTCTTCCCAGCATTGACAAAATCAATTTTTCGATTAAAACTATCAATTTTTCTTAACCATCGGGCGTGGTCACTTTTGTTCGGAAAACCAATTTAACCCCTTGTTTTACGCATGGAAAACCAGAACAAATTAACTACGGCTACGGGAACGCCCGTTCCGGACAATCAAAATGTACTGACGGCGGGGCGGCGGGGCCCGCTCTTGCTACAGGACTTTTGGTTTCTGGAAAAAATGGCTCACTTCGACCGTGAAGTTATTCCCGAGCGTCGCATGCACGCCAAAGGCTCGGGAGCGTACGGCACGTTTACCGTCACACACGACATTACGGCCTATACCAAAGCCGATCTCTTTTCCGAAATTGGGAAGAAAACTGAGCTATTCATTCGCTTTTCGACCGTAGCTGGCGAACGGGGAGCCGCCGATGCCGAACGCGATATTCGGGGTTTTGCCCTGAAATTTTATACGCAGCAGGGAAACTGGGATCTGGTCGGAAACAATACGCCCGTTTTCTTTTTCCGCGACCCGATGAAGTTTGCCGACCTGAATCACGTGGTCAAGCGTGATCCCCGAACGAATATGCACAATGCCGACAGCAACTGGGATTTCTGGACCCTGTTGCCCGAGGCCCTGCATCAGGTTACGATTGTGATGAGTGATCGGGGTATTCCCCGCACGTACCGGCACATGCACGGCTTCGGCAGTCACACCTACAGCTTCATCAACCATCAAAATGAGCGTTTCTGGGTGAAGTTTCATTTCAGAAGTCAGCAGGGCATTGAAAACCTGACGAATGAACAGGCGGCTGAACTCATTGGTCAGGACCGGGAATCGCACCAACGCGACCTGTACGACAACATCGAGCAGGGGAACTACCCCAAATGGCAGTTCCTGGTACAGATCATGCCGGAAGCCGAGGCCCACACGTACGCCATTCATCCCTTCGATCTCACCAAAGTCTGGCCGCACGCCGATTATCCGCTGATTCCCGTCGGTGCGTTTGAATTGAACCGGAATCCCGCTAATTACTTCGCGGAAGTAGAACAGGCCGCTTTTAATCCGGCCAATATTGTCCCCGGCATTGGCTATTCGCCCGATAAGATGTTGCAGGGGCGATTGTTCTCGTACGGCGATGCTCAACGGTACCGTCTGGGCGTGAATCATGCCCATATTCCAGTGAATGCCCCGAAGTGTCCGTTCCACGCTTTTCACCGCGACGGAGCCATGCGTACCGACGGCAACCACGGGTCAACGATCGCATATCAACCCAACAGCTTTGGTCAGTGGCAGGAGCAACCCGCATTCAAGGAACCTCCCCTGAAACTGAACGGCGACGTGGATGCATACGAGTTTCGGCAAGACGATACGGATTACTTCTCCCAACCCGGCAATCTGTTCAGAAAGATGACTGAAGCCCAGAAACAGGTACTCTTCAGTAATACGGCCGCCGCCGTGGGTAAAGCCCAGCGATTCATTCAGGTACGCCACATCCGCAATTGTTATCAGGCCGACCCGGCTTACGGTACGGGCGTAGCTCAGGCTCTGGGGCTGACGATGGAGGAGGTTAACCAGTTTACGCATCCTCAGTTATAAAAAAAAGCCAGTCGTAGCTACGACTGGCTTTTTGTAATCCTGTCACAAGTGATTAAAGTTTGGCTTGAATAGCCGTCTCATACACCTCTACTATTTCCTGTTTTAGTGATTCAATCATGCGTCGCTTGACAAACGTTTTGGGCGTGATGATGCCGATTGAGCGGGTAGGTTCCGGGGCTTTAAAGGGTCGGATTTTCCGTTGTTGTTCCTTACTCAACTGGGTTAAAGCCAGCTCGGGAAGAATGGTAGCTCCGCCGTTTTCATCCACCAGTCGTCGTAAGGTTTCCAGACTGCCCGTATGAAATGCATAGGTGGGCTCCTCGGGCTGTTCCCTCTTTTTCTGGCACATCTTCAATACTTCATCCCGCAGGCAGTGGCCTTCGTTAAGTACCCAGATTTCAGCCGGATCAATGTCTTCCGGTTTCAATGTTTTCTTCTGGGCCAATGGACTGGTAGTGTCCACATACGCCACTAATTTTTCCGTAAATAGCGGATGTTCCAGCAACTGGCTTTCGTTAAGCGGCGTAGAGACAATCCCGCAGTCAATTACGCCCTGTTTAACTTTATGAATAATCTGGGCCGTGGTTTCTTCCCAAACCACGAGTTTAACTCCCGGATGTTTATTGCGAAACCGGCTCATCAGGCCAGGAATCAGGTACGGAGCCAGCGTCGTGATGACACCGATGTGCAACTCGCCCGCTAAGGCCCGTTGTTCCTGCTGAGCCACTTCTCTGATCCGATAGTAATCGTCCAGCAGCAAACGAGCTTTTTCGATGATTTCCGTACCAATTTTGGTGGGAACCACGGGATTTCTTTCAAAAAGCTTCACGCCCAGTACGTCTTCCAGCTTTTGAAGCTGAAGACTGAGCGTCGGCTGTGTTACAAAACAATGGGTAGCGGCTTTATTGAAACTCCGGTAGGTATCTACGGCCACCAGGTATTCGAGCTGAACGATTGTCATGGGAATAAACGACTTGAGGATGAACGGGTATTACGCCGAAAAATGAATGAATCGGTGGCAACGGAGGAGTCGTAAATAAGCTGGAGAAACGCACTACACCGGGGAGATGACAGATTGGGGAGATTTCAAAAGCAAGCGGTACGTTACCACTGTTCGTTGAACAGATGCCATGCCCCTCTCACTCCTTCCAGATTTCCTTACCTAGAAAACGATTCCCAAATACGGCCGTACCGATGCGTACTAGGTTGGAGCCTTCGGCAATGGCTAATTCCAGATCCTGGCTCATACCCATAGACAGTTCCAGGGACGAGATACCATCCAGCCCTTCCGCCAGGAGTTGATCTCTGGTTTGACGAAGTAAGGCCAGGGAAGGACGCATCTTTTCCTTTTCAACATCCAGCAGTCCAATGGTCATTAAACCTTTAATTCGGAGCGTATCGAGGGGTCGGATCGCTTTGATGAAACTCAGAACCTCCGCGGGGTTTAGTCCGTATTTGCTGGTTTCGTAGGAAGTATTGACCTGAATGTACACCTCCAGCGATTTACCCAGTTTTTGCAGCTGCTGGTCGAGTTGCTGAGCAACGGCCACCCGATCCAATGACTGAATGCAGGAGACGTACTTAAGCACCTCTTTGATTTTATTGGTTTGTAAATGACCGATGAAATGCCGCTCGACGGGGAGATGCTCTAACTCTGCCTGTTTGTCCCGTAATTCCTGGACTTTGTTTTCACCGATAAGTGTTTCACCGGCTGCAATCGCCGCTCGAATCTGATCGGCGGGTACTGTTTTGGTGGCCAGCAAGAGACGAACTTCAGCTACGGACCGGCCCGATTCCTGACAGGCTTTCTGGATTCGCTGATGAACCGTTTGCAGGTTTTCGACAATGGACGTATGCATAGTTATAGAATTCTTCGAGATAGGATCAAATGCGTATAAACCTTCACCTGACTACCCGCACTGAAACCACTGGTTTAGCCTTTACGGGTGGTAACGCCTTCTACCAATAGCTTAAAAGGTTAATCTTTCGATGAATAAGCAAGTAGTACCCAGCGGTATAGTAAGGAGGATGCTGAGCCGCCACTCGATCCTTTACGTTTCTGCGGGCCTACTTGCTGGTATTCATCCATGGGTTCACTAGCATGGCAATTCTTCACTATTGATAATATGCGTTGGAGCAGGTCTTTTTACTACCGCAACAAAGGTTGCGTATATTTGGCCTAGCTATCTCCTCCAGTTTTAACAAATACACATGGGCCAGTTAAGACCATGGACACTTGGTTTATCCCTTAATTGGGAGGATTCAAAAGCCATTTACCTACAAATTGCGGATTACCTCAGGCAGGAAATTCAGAAAGGCCGACTACTCCCCAACACGGCTTTGCCGGGCAGTCGTAGTCTGGCGGAGCAACTTCAGGTCAATCGCAAAACCGTTGTGGAAGCCTACGAACAGCTCCTGGCCGAAGGCTGGCTGGAAAGTCGGCATAAAAGCGGTACGTACGTTTCCCCGCAACTCCCGCAAAAACGGGCGGATCAGGGTCGGGTTGCCCGGAAGGCTGCGGCCAGCCGTTCTTCGGTAGCGGCGACCACCGTCTCCCCCAAACTTCCCGTAATCGCAGTATCCGATGGCATTCCGGATGTTCGACTGGCTCCGCTGGATGAGTTGTCGAGGGCTTACCGGCGTATTTTCAACCAAAAAGCCCGCTGGCGATTGATGGGGTACAGCAGTGAGCTGGGCAATGAGCTGCTTCGGGAAAATATCGCTCACATGCTTTCACAGTACCGGGGCATTCCGGTGCAGGCCGACGAAATTCTCATTACCCGGGGAAGCCAGATGGCCCTGTACTTAACCGCTTTGTCTCTGATTCAGCCGGGCGATGTGGTACTGATTGAAACCCGGGTTATGCTCCGGCCTGGCAGGTTTTGCGGCAGGCGGGGGCACAGCTGATCCCGATTCCGGTGGACGACGAAGGGATTCAGATCGAAGCCGTAGAAAGCGTTTGTCGGCGTACTTCCGTCAAAGCCCTGCTGACGACACCCCAGCACCAGTTTCCCACCACCGTTACCCTCAAAGCGGATCGGCGTATGGCCCTGCTGGAGTTGTCGCATCAGTACGGTTTCACGATCATCGAGGATGATTACGACCATGAATTCCATTACGGCACCAAGGTTCCTTTGCCACTGGCAAGTTATGCCCATGGCGGACCTATCCTTTACATTAGTTCCCTGAGTAAGCTCATTGCTCCGGCGGTTCGCATTGGTTTTGTAACGGGTCCACCGGCTTTTATTCAGGCGGCTGCCACCCTTCGTTCCATTATCGACCGACAGGGAGACAATGTGCTGGAACAGGCGGTGGCGGAGTTGATGCAGGCGGGAGAAATTCAGAAACACGCCCGCCGGGCCCTGAATGTGTACCGCCAAAGGCACGCTCAAACCCACCAGTTTTTGCAGCAGTATCTGGCCGATGCTGTTACCTATCGCGTACCGGAAGGGGGCCTCGCTTACTGGATTCGTTTCAATCAGAGCCGAAATATTCCTGAACTGACCAAACAGTTACAACAGCAGGGCGTCAGCGTTATCGATACGGATGCCTTTTCGTACGAGGGTGCGGGCCTGAATGCCCTCCGCATCGGTTTTGCTTCCCTGACCAGTCCGGAAATGGAACAGGTACTACAGGTGTTGCAAAAAACGCTTTAAGCGATTAGGATTTAGCCAGGCCAGTGTGCATCGCATTACAGAGGAAACCCATCGTCCGAAAGTGGCAAGCGGCTTTCCTCGAAAAAAGCTTCCGTACTAAGGCTTTCAGCGGATCATATCCAGTAAGTACAGGTATCAGCCTATCAAACGGTAGCCGTACGAATAGCATCCATTCCGTATAGAGCATAAAGGGAACCAGAAAGGAAGCCCCGGAAAGTCGTACAATCGCTTCCAGATCGCCCGTAATGTTGGGTATACTTTTCATGGCTTTACGGGAAAATGGTGGTTTATTTTATAGAGTATGATGTCGATTGTACCAGTAGAGTAAGAGGTCGATTGTACTAAGGCTGTTTTTCGCCCCGTAGATGCGGCTGATTTTTCAGTCCGTATCGCGAATGCCGCTCTTTTCATCCTGCTCAAGGCCACCGCATTGCGGATAAAAAAGGCGGCTTATCGCGATAGGACGGGGATTGGGTTTATGCCGTCCATGAAGAGTTTTGATTGAAATTCAACAACCATCAACTTCTGACAATTAGTCAAATATTGATCAACTTTCAGAAGAAGAAAACCTCTCCCGCCTGTCAGCCGCGGAACGACCTACGATAGCTGCAATGCGGTGGCCCTAAGCAGGCTATCGTTAGGCGTGGAGTGGCTGATAGGCTACCGAACAGCCCTGCCTGCTGGACGAATCCAGTCTAGGTGAATAACGAAACCCCATAAGAGTAAAACTAGCAGATGTTCTTCCAAGAAATGGGCAAAGGCTGCTGACCAGCCTTCGTAGCAGGATAAAAAACAGCCCTGGTACAATCGACATCATACTCTATAAAACAAACCTCCTATTATTCTATATAAAACGCAGCGTCAGGGCTAACCTGACGCTGCGTTCCTAGAAACACGTCGCCAGAATGGAATTAAGTTGGGCTTTTTCCTCGATGGTCAGTTTAGCCAGGGGAGCCCGTAGTTCGCCACCGCTTACGCCCTGCAATTCCAATCCGGCCTGAATGGCCCGCGGCAGTCCCTTTTGTACGATAAATTGAAGCAAATCAAATTGTTGGTAGAAAGCCTGCTGGGCTTCTGTCCATTGCCCTTGCTGGAAGGAGTCAAAAAGTTGAAGGTTCAGCTTTGGTATGAGATTAGGAGCCGCCGTACACCAGCCCCGGGCACCCGCCGCCAGGGCTGACAAAGCCAGCGGATTAGAGCCGTTGAAAAAGGCAACCTCTTCGCCCAGGTGTCGACGCAAGTAGTGCATCCGCTGCACATCCCCAGTACTTTCCTTGATCATGGTCACGTTCGGAATCCGGAGCAGTCGCTTCAACAAAGCGGGTGACATGTCCACTCCTCCCGTAGCCGGATTGTTGTAAGCCATAATGGGAATGGAAAGGGACTGGGCTACCGTGTCGTAATGGGCCACTATCTCGTCGTCGGTCAGCCGCCAGTAACTCATGGGAATAATCATAACGGCCGTTGCTCCGGCCTTTTCGGCAAATTTGGCGTGGTACACGGTCCGTTCGGTCGTCAGGTTCGAAACGCCCACCAGTACCGGAACCCGTCCACCGACCTGATGGATGGTTGCTTCCGTCAGGGCTTCTTTTTCTTCGTCCGTCAAATAGGGTAACACACCCGTGCTTCCCAGCGGAGCGATGCCGTGAGAGCCATTCACCAGCAGCCGTTCCACCAGTGATTTAAATAAGCCCAGATCGACCTTTCCAGCGGTGTCGAAGGGAGTAATTGGATAGGCGATAACGCCGTGAAAGGGTACATTCGTCATAGGTAGTCAGTCAGGTAAGGCCGGGACCGAACGCCCCGGCCGGGTGGGTTTAAAGGTCACGACCTTCTTCTTCGCGTAGGGCCACGCCTAGATTTTGCAGTTGGGGAGCGTTTTCACAGGCCAGATACCGGGCTGGTTCGGTAGCACTCGTGTTCTGGTGCCGATGCCAGGCCCAGGAAGGAATGTAGACGGCGTCGCCCGCCTTCCACTCCACGCGTTCGCCTTCCACTTCCGTCCAGCCCTGTCCTTCCAGTACATATAGCACCGTCTCGTAGGTGTGCCGGTGGCGGTTGGTAAGCTGATCGGGTAGCAATCCACCGATGGTCATGCTGACATTCTGCGTGGGCAGATCGACGAAGAAAACCGGATGCTTCCGCTCGGAAGAGAACTGATCATGGGCACCGGCCTGCTCGACGTTCCGGTGAATCAATTTTTCGGGACGCCGAAACACGGGACGTGCGTAGGTTTTGTGAAAATCGTTAGACGTGAACTTTTCGTCTTTGGGTGATGCAGTTTCCATAGGCCTTCTTGATTCGTTAACAGTCATCGTTTCGTTGATTGACGTGACAAAAGTGCAGGTAGTTTGGACCCTACGAATCATCCAGTTTCCACAAATACTACTGGTCCAGATTGAATATTGTTTATTAGGGCTGTTACGTTCTTCAGGCTGATCAGTAAATCCCCCCAAGTATTGAGGCGTAGATACGAACCAGTGTTGAGGGATCCCTTATAAGACCATCCCTCTTATCTGATCCTTACATAACCCTAGCTGACCCCACCCGTCTGCTCGCTGCTAAACTGAACCTATGTTCTTCTATACATAAGCGGGATACTATAACTCAATCAGAACGTGACACGAATACTTCAGTAAACACGATAGATTTTATTAATGGGTCTATTGATAAAAGAAAAAGCGTCAAAAATATAATAGTTAGGAATCCTAACTACATTTGTCACGAACCTTTTACCAAGCAAGCAACGATGAGCGAATCACATGCCATTCCTGGATACACGTACGGCGACGTATCCCAAACTACTCCCCTTTCGCTAGAGGAACTGGACTTACTCAAACAAACGGTTTTGTTTAGCCCGGAAGACGAGCGTTTTCTGCAACTGGCGGGTGATGTACTGGGCGACCAGACAGAAGCAGTACTGGACGTCTGGTACGGTTACGTGGGGAGCCACCCGCATCTCCTGCACTATTTCAGTTTACAAGGCCAGCCCGACGCCCATTACCTGTCGGCGGTCCGGAAGCGGTTTGGTCAGTGGATCATTGACACCTGCACGCGTCCCTACGACACTGCCTGGCTGGCCTATCAGCAGGAAATTGCCCTGCGTCATCATACGGCCAAGAAGAACCTCACCGACAAGGCCAGGGCCGAACCCATTATTCACCTGCGGTACATCCTGGCCTTTATCGTTCCCCTGACCTTGACCATTAAGGAGTTTCTGGCAGCCAAGGGACACGACGCCGAAACTGTAGCCGGTATGCACGCGGCCTGGTTCAAAGCCGTCACCCTCACCGCCGTACTCTGGAGCTATCCTTACGTTCACACCAACGAATTTTAATCACTTTATTCCTTTCAAAGCCATGCAAGTTTCTGTTTTTGATACCTACGTTACCCGCACCGATGGTACGCTTATGCACTTCGACATTCTGGTGCCCTCCAACGTAACCTGTACGGATACCATCCACCAGTACGGACAAACCTACCTGGCAACCAAAGGCCAGGCCGGACAACCTTTAACCGCGAAGGAATGTCAGTTCTGCCACATTGAACAGGCTACGGAAGAAGTACAGACCAGCATCACCAACCAGGGTTTTCACATCATTGAAATGCAGGGTTGTTACTAACATTCCCCTTTGATTCCATCATCCTTTTGACACGACTAATCATGAATCGTTCCCTTGTCCTCACATTCACTACGCTTGTTGTTTCTTCGGGACTTGCTCTGGCCCAGACTACGCAGCCCGGAGCCACCTACAACAACGTCGATTTTAAAGTTACTTCGACGCAGGCCGTCTATCAATCCGATCTGGATCTGGTGGTTATGTCGATGAAAGTAAGCGGGCAGGCCGGGCGTACCGTGCCCAAACCCTCGGGCAGTATGGCCAATGCTCCCGTGCTTGCCTACGTATTTCCGACTACGCTCAAGCCAGAGGACGTCGGCTTTTCGCCCACCGAGGGCATCGTAGCCCTGGCCCTGACATCACACCCCGATATGGATGATACGCCACTGTGGGACGAAAACAACGACGGTAATTTTGATAACGACGGCCTCGTTTGGCACCCGCACTGGGTGGTATTACAGGAAGATAAACGCGTACCCGGCGGACTGAGCGTAAAAGCCTTTCGTAAGGATGACAAGACCGTCGTACTGCCCAAAACGGCCCCGGGTGTTCCCATTTATTTTGATTCGCCGGGCTACAACGTAGTTACTTCCGGACCCACAATTCGAGTGGCTATCCCGGCAAACCGCATTCATAACCGCACGGATTTCCGTTTTGATGCGGTAACGTGCTACCTGCAAATGTATCACCCAACCCACGGCGATACCGCATCGCATCATGAAGCAGAAGATAAACCCCTGCTGGGTGTGTACGCCGTGTATGGCGTGTTATCGGGTAAGTTATCCCTGCCGTATACGGTAACGAAGAAGTAACGGTTGATACGGGATGGGTTTACAAAGCCCCATCCCGTATCACAAAAAAGGCATTCACTCATCCCTTATTAGCTTACGATGGAAACTACCTGCCTTCCCTTCGCGTCCTACCTGGAGGACCTCATTCAACAGCGTCAGTACGTGAAAGTCCAGTATTTTAGCGAACTTCACGAACTGATTACGCTTGATGCACTTTTTGTAACGCTTACCGATCCGGGAGATGGTCCGGTTGCCCTTCTTTCTTCGGGTGAGCAGATTGCGGTATCCCAGCTGGTCAGTGCCGGAGGAAGGTTCGCCCCTGCGTATTGGGGTTATGAGCTGTACTGCGAAACCTGCGATTTTTGAATGACGGATTCCATATTCAATTTAGAACAACAAAACAGCTCCGTAGACGCCAAGATTGTAGCGGGGCTGGAACGGGTGGGGGAAGTATTTCGGGTGTTGCTCTGGCAACAAAGCCGGGATACGGGACTCAGTCCCATTCAGATTCAAGTACTGCTTTTTCTGGCTTTCCACGAACCTACGCAGTGCAAAGTTGGGTATCTGGCAAAGGAATTTAACCTGACCAAGCCTACCATTAGCGATGCCGTAAAAGTACTGGTTCAGAAGACTCTGGTCGATCGTATCACGGACCCGCTGGACAGTCGCAGTCACCATCTGGAACTGACGCCCGCCGGAAAGCAAATGGTCGATCAGACCAGTTCGTTTGCCAACGTTTTACAAGGGGTGGTGAAGTCCTTCCCAGAAGAGCAGAAAACGGTACTCTACGAAAGTCTATTCAAGCTCATTTTTGAACTCACCCAACGCGGCTTAATCCAGGTTCAACGCATGTGCAAAACCTGCCGTCATTACCGGTTTGATGGGCAGATTCATTACTGCGGATTACTACAAATTCCCCTGGAAGCCGGACTGTTACGGCTGGATTGCCCTGAGCACGAGCAGGTACTTTAATCGTTTCTGTTGTAGTCGATTTAATCCGCCTTTCGCTTCATTAACCCGCATTAGCTCCTGCTTTCACTTTGGTAATTGAACCGTAATTTCTCCGTGAAGCTGATCGCGGCTCGCTTTGAGCTTCTGATCCACCCAGATGCAAAGTTTACTTTGATTACCCGGCGTGGCTGAATCCCAGTCTTTTTTCCAGACGATGTCAATATCGTGTCCATGATAGCGGATATTACCCAGGTAGAAATAGTCCCACTGCTGCTCGGGTACCAGGGGTGATACGGAGAATTTATTGTCATGAAAGGAGGTAAACCCAATCAGGTCTTCGATGATAATATCCGGAAATGTGGAGTGGAAGTAATCGGACTCGCCGCCGAACGTCTTTCCATTACTCGGAATATACCATTCGCCAATGTTCAGTTCTTTCGTACCATGCATCTGGGCGAGCTTCTCGATGTAGTCGTACAAGAGTTGTTTCTGGGCGGACGAACTATTTCCCTGATACGATCGCAGGTAGTTGGCGTATCCTTTGTATACGACTGAATTTTCAAAAGGCCAGCCCCGGCCATTCCAGGCGTAGGCCTGTTCATTATAGTAGGGATGCTGCTGCTCCGCCGTCGTCATACCCGCCGCATTGTAAAAGCCTTTCCGCGAAGCAAACAGGTCCCAGGCTTTCGCGTAGGTCTGGTAGTTCTGCTTCGGAATCAACTGAAAATACCAGGGCGTGTATCCCACCGACTCCCGGACCCGTGCCTCAAAATCGCCGACACCAAAGGCATTGTCTCCGGCACTCAGCGTATTGAAAAATTGATCCTGCGTGTTCCAGAGCACGTTCAGTACCTTTTGTTGAAGGGCCTGAGCTTTGGCCGTATACGCCTCTGCTTTCGTATGCTTGTTTGTATACCGGACCTGATCCCATCGGTACAGATCAGCCAGCGACTTGAGATTGCCGTAGGCGTAGCTATTCACGGAAGGTCGAACCAGGTAATAGTCCGGGTACCCTTTTCGGAAAGCCGTGGGATAGTCTTTGGCCTGTTGCGATTGGGCGGCATTACCCGTCGTTTCCCAACCCAGGTAGTATTTCCGCCAGTTGTCTTTTGTGTACAGACTATACGGCCCCTGACTTTCAATCAGACCCAGAACGGCCGAAAGGCTAAATTCCATGCCATCGTACAGGTCGAGTATTTTGTACATGCCCGCTGTTTTGGACCGGGGCGTGTGCACCGTAAACAATGAATCCCAGACCTGTTGATGCTTTTCCATTGCAGGCAATACCGCGTGCAGCCATTGCGGATCGGGATGAATTTTCTGAAAAGCCTCCACGCCGTTCACCATCCAGCTCGAAAAATGGTGACTTTCCGGTCGACTCAGATACGTCAGGAAATTCCCGTTTTCCCGCTGCGGTAGCCGGGAAGCCGAGCCCCGCATGAAATAATCCGCGTAGGACTTGAGAAAGGTATCATCCCTCAGCCAGCGTACGTCATAAAACTGATGCCCGGCGGGGCAGGTAATGGCTCCGCTGAGGGAAGCCCAGGGTTTCACGCCGAAAAACTCGGTCACCACCCAGTATTTTTTGTGGTCTTCGGGATCGTCGTATTCTTTCAGGTGTTTGCTAATCATCCACCAGCGGTAATTATAAACCTTGGTCAGACTGTCAGCGGAGCTACGAAACAAAGGCACATTTGCCAGTAAAAACGCTTTATTGTTACCAGCGTTAAAGGGGCCATCGGACGCCGGACGATTGGCATATTGGTTGAACTCATCCACGTGAGCGGACAAGGTTTGTTTGGAGGCATCTTTTAATCGCTGTAATTCAAGGGTATACAAGGTTGATTTTTGACTGGTACAGGCCGTCAGGAGAAGCCAGCCCAGCCAACAAACCCCGGAGAAATAGCGACGTAGGAATGGAAGGAGTCGAGGTTGATTCATCGTTGGTTTATGAGGTTAGGCCCGAAGGCTGGTCTAAGGTAGTAGCGGAAAACGGAAGGTTTCAACTCTTGAAGCTTCAAAAAAGGATTTTGACCCTATTCTATCCGGTGAGAAACGCGTATTTCTTGATCTTAGGTAAGGAACGGACCATCATAAAACGGAGTTACCTCTCTAGAGAATAGTGAACAGGTAAGGCACGCGGTTGCCCGTTTTATAGGGGGTCAACAAAGGTTTAAATAGCCCTACTGATTCGAATTAGGGAATTAACCGTTGCCTTATTCATGTTTTTTCACGAAGAAACGCTTATATCACGCTACCTTTGCGGGTAAGTACCGAGCTTATATCACAAGACTCCCATCATGATTTATTTCTTTTCTGCGGATCGGGTTACTGTTTATGCAGTGGAAACCCAGCAGTCTCTTACGGATTCGGACCTTTCTAAGTTAAGCTGGCTGTTTGGCGATGCCCCCGTCCTTGCTGAAACCACCCTGAGCCAGGTGTTTACGGGTCCCCGGGCGGCCATGATTACCCCCTGGAGTACCAACGCGGTAGAGATTACCCAGAATATGAATATTCAGGGCATCAGCCGAATTGAAGAATTTACGCAGGTAGAAGCGGACTTCACGGACTTTGATCCGATGGTTTCGCAAAAATACACTGAGCTGAATCAGGCTATTTTCACGATTGATAGTACGCCTGAACCCATTCTGGAACTCGACGATATTGCCGCCTATAACCAGCAGGAAGGCCTTTCCTTGAGTGAGGAGGAGGTAGCGTACCTGAATAATTTGTCCCAGAAAATCGGTCGCAAGCTTACTGACGCGGAAGTTTTTGGCTTTTCGCAGGTAAACTCCGAGCACTGCCGTCACAAAATCTTCAATGGTACCTTCGTCATTGATGGAGAAGCTCAGCCGACCTCACTATTCAAACTGATTCGCAAAACGTCAGAAACCAACCCCAATGGGATTGTTTCTGCGTATAAAGATAACGTGGCCTTCCTCAAAGGCCCCCGCGTGCAGCAATTTGCTCCCAAGCGGCCCGACGTACCCGAATTTTATCAGGTCAGCGAGTTCGACTCGGTGATTTCGATTAAAGCGGAGACGCATAACTTCCCTACCACGGTGGAGCCCTTCAGTGGAGCCGCCACGGGTTCGGGTGGCGAAATCCGCGACCGTCTGGCCGGGGGTCAGGGTTCCATTCCGCTGGCGGGTACGGCGGTGTACATGACGGCCCTGTCGCGTCTGGAACAGGATCGCCCCTGGGAAAAAGCCGTGGCCGAACGCAAATGGTTGTATCAAACGCCGATGGACATCCTGATTAAAGCGTCCAACGGAGCTACGGATTTCGGTAATAAATTCGGTCAGCCGCTGATTACGGGTTCGGTCTTAACCTTCGAACACGAGGAAGAAGGCCGCACGCTGGGTTACGATAAAGTCATTATGCAGGCCGGTGGTATCGGCTACGGCAAAGCCGAACAGGCGAAAAAACACGAACCCAAACCGGGCGATCAGATCGTGGTGATGGGTGGGGATAACTACCGCATCGGATTGGGGGGAGCGGCCGTATCTTCGGCTGATACGGGTAAATTCGGTTCGGGTATTGAGTTGAACGCCGTACAACGTTCGAACCCCGAAATGCAGAAACGCGTGGCGAACGCCGTGCGTGGTATGGTAGAAAGCGATCAGAACCCCATCGTATCGATTCACGATCACGGTGCGGGTGGTCACCTGAACTGTTTGTCCGAACTCATCGAAGAAACCGGCGGATCGATTGACCTGGATAAACTCCCCGTGGGCGATCCTACCCTTTCGGCCAAGGAAATCATCGGGAACGAATCGCAGGAACGCATGGGTCTGGTCATTGGTACCGAAGACCTGGAAACGCTGCAACGCATTGCCGACCGCGAGCGGGCTCCTATGTACGCCGTGGGCGAAGTAACGGCCGATCATCGCTTTACGATTGCTTCCCACACGACCGATTCCAAACCCATGGATCTGGCACTGGCCGATATGTTTGGCAGTGCTCCCAAGACGGTTATGAACGATACCCGTCTGGAACGTACCTACCAGCCCGTCAGCTATGACGTAAACCAGCTGGAAACGTATCTGGAAGCGGTACTACAACTGGAAGCCGTCGCCTGTAAAGACTGGTTGACCAATAAGGTCGACCGTTGCGTAGGTGGCCGCGTAGCCAAGCAACAAAACGTCGGACCGCTGCACCTGCCCCTGAATAACGTGGGTGTCATGGCACTGGACTTCCAGGGGAAAGACGGGATTGCCACTTCGATTGGTCACGCTCCGATTTCCGCTCTGATTGATCCGGCAGCGGGTAGTCGGAATGCCATTGCTGAATCGCTTTCGAATCTCGTCTGGGCACCGCTCGAAGAAGGGCTGAAAAGCGTCTCGCTTTCGGCCAACTGGATGTGGGCCAGCAAAAACCCTGGCGAAGACGCTCGTCTGTACCAGGCCGTGCAAGCCTGTTCGGATTTTGCGATTAGCCTGGGTATCAATATTCCTACGGGTAAGGATTCCTTGTCGATGAAACAAAAGTACCCCGACAAAGACGTCATTGCCCCCGGAACGGTCATTATCTCGGCGGCAGGTCCCTGCGATAATGTACGCGGTGTTGTGGAACCCGTATTACAGAAGGACGGTGGATCGATTTACTACATCAACCTTTCCGGCGATCAGTACAAGCTGGGCGGTTCATCGCTGGCTCAGGTACTCAACCGCATTGGTAATGAAACGCCCGACGTGATCGACGCCGAAGCCTTCAAAACGGCTTTCAATACCATTCAGGAACTGATCAAGGCCGGTAAAATCCAGGCGGGTCACGACGTAGGAAGCGGTGGTTTGATTACGACGCTGCTGGAACTTTGCTTTGCCGACCGCAACCTCGGAGCCACGCTCGACCTGAGCAGCCTGGGTGAGCAGGATAGCGTAGCGAAGCTGTTTGCCGAAAACATCAGTATTGTCTTCCAGGCCGATGCTTCCGTAGAAGCCGTACTGCAGGAAAAAGGCGTTGCCTTCCATAAACTAGGCGAGGTAACGTCGCAAGCCACACTGACGATTCAGGATCAGCAGGCTACGTATACGCTGGACATTGATCACCTGCGGGACGTCTGGTTCAAGACTTCTTACCTGCTGGATCAGAAACAAAGCGGTCCCAAACTGGCCCGGGAGCGGTACGAAAACTACAAAAACCACCTGCTCCAGTACAGCTTCCCGACTCATTTTACGGGTCAGAAGCCCGAAGCCGGAGCCTTCCGTCCCAAAGCCGCCGTGTTGCGGGAAAAAGGCAGTAACTCCGAGCGGGAACTGGCGAATGCCCTGTACATGGCCGGATTCGATGTCAAAGACGTACATATGACGGATTTGATCTCGGGTCGCGAAACCCTCGAAGACATCCAGTTCCTGGGTGCCGTCGGTGGCTTCTCCAACTCCGATGTACTCGGTTCGGCCAAAGGCTGGGCGGGTGCCTTCCTGTACAATGAAAAAGCCAAGCAGGCCATCGAGCAATTCTTTGGTCGTGAGGATACGCTTTCGGTAGGCATTTGCAATGGCTGCCAGCTCTTCATTGAACTGGGCCTGATTAACCCCGAGCACGCCGAAAAGCCCAAAATGCGGCACAATGATTCGCACAAACACGAAAGTCTGTTTACTACGGTAACAATTCAGGAAAACAACTCCGTAATGCTTTCGTCACTGGCGGGCAGTACACTGGGGGTATGGATTTCCCACGGGGAGGGACGTTTTGAAATGCCCTACGCCGAGAGCGAGTACCACATCACGGCCAAGTACGCTTATGAAACGTATCCGGCCAGCCCCAATGGATCGTCGTTCCATACGGCCATGATGAGCGATCAAACGGGTCGTCACCTGGTGATGATGCCCCACGCCGAGCGTTCGGCTCTGCAATGGCAGTGGCCCTACTACCCGGCGGGCCGTACCGACGAGGTATCGCCCTGGATGGAAGCCTTCGTCAACGCACGCAACTGGCTTTTAAATCACAAGTAATGCGAAACGGGCTCTGGAAACGGAGCCCGTTTTTCGTTGGAACCCCTACTCCCGGCTGGAACTTTAGATCTTGCTTGCGTGGAAACGCCGGACTGCCGTAGATTTCGATTTTAATTGCACGAGAAGTTGAAAGAACGTTTTTCGTATCGGTTTCGGGTTAAGATAACGGCGGTCCTCGGAGCCTGCTGCTTTGGCGTGGTAGTGCCCACCTTTTACGTGCCCATGGAACTGGGCTCGACCGCTCACCTGCTTTCCATTCTGGTAGCTACCGTGACCAGTTACGTCATCTGGGAAGGCAGTAAGTTCATTCAGGCCCTGACGCTGTATTTTTCCCCTGGGAGAAAAGTCTGACCCAGCATCTGGTGTATGAGGTACTGGGCATTTTCCTGTTCTCCTCCCTGATCCTGATCTGCGGGATTTTACTGTACAGCCGACTGGTCTCTTCGGTGCTTATTACGGCGGGCGTTATCATTCAGAATGGCTTTGTCTCTTTTCTATTGGCCCTTTTATTCATTGCCTTTAACGAAGGAGCTTTTCTGTTCAATCAGTGGAAACAATCGCTTTTGGAACAGGAAAAACTACGGCAGGAAAACCTAGTAGCCCGCGTCGAAGGGTTGAAAAAGCAGCTCGATCCGCATTTCCTTTTCAACAGTTTGAGCGTACTCAGTGGCGTTGTGTATCAGGATCCCGCTCTGGCTGACCGCTACATTTCCAAGCTGGCTCAGGTGTACCGTTACGTGCTGGACCATACCGAGGAAAAACAGGTTCCCTTGTCGGCGGAGATGGCCGTAGTGGAAGCGTACTGCTTTCTGCTGAACGTGCGGTTCTACAATAAAATCCAGATGCACCTGCGGATTGCGACACCCTCGGCTCAGGTTTTACCCCTGTCTATTCAACTGCTGGTCGAAAACGCGGTGAAGCACAATTACATTTCCGAGGAACATCCCCTGAGTCTGTCCATTTATACGGAAGAGCAGGTCGTATGGGTAGAAAATAGTTTACGCCGGAAAACGGTAAAAGTCCCCAGTAGTGGGATTGGTCTGCAAAACCTGGAAGCCCGCTATCGCTACTTTTCCGGACAGTCCATTCGAATAGAAGAAACGGCGGACACGTTTCGCGTGGGTTTACCCCTTTTGAACGATTCCTTATGAACGTAGTCATCATTGAAGACGAGTTTTTTTCGGCCGAAAAGCTTCGTATTCTGCTTCAGCAAATTGATCCTTCACTAGAGGTCATGGCCGTACTGCCTTCGGTTGAAAAGGCGGTAAGCTGGTTCAGTACGCATCCCGAACCCGATCTGATTTTTTCGGATATTCAGTTGGAAGATCAGGAAAGTTTTGCCCTCTTCGAGCGATTAGCCATCGATGCTCCCATCATTTATACCACGGCTTACGACCAGTATGCCATTCAGGCGTTCAAGCAAAACAGTATTGACTATCTGCTGAAACCCATTAATCCGGAGGAGCTGCGGGCGGCGTTAAAAAAGTACGAATACCTTTCCCAGCGGTTCCTTGTGAAGGGCTCGGAAACACCTAAATCCGATCCCAAAGAACGGTTCATGGTTCGGAAGGGAAATGGATTTACGGTCGTCAAAGCTCAGGACATTGCTTACTTCAAAAGCGACCAGAAACTTAGCTTTCTAATCACGTTTGATGGACAGAAATTACTGGTTGATGCGACACTGGAAGAACTTACCGAGCAGGTCGATGCCCGACGATTCAATCGCATCAGCCGCAATCGTCTCGTTTGTATTGACAGCATCCAGAAAATTCACCCGCACTTCAACGGTCGCCTCAAGCTGGAGCTGATTCCCGCCGATGAAGAAGAGGTGTACGTAAGCCGCGACCGGGTACAGGCCTTTAAGGAATGGATTAATTCCTAAGCTGCAGTAATCAGGAATCAAAATCCAGAAAATTGGCCAGTACGCCCGATGGAGTAGACGTTTTAGGGTTCAAAATGGCTCGATTGGTGAAGACAATGAAGCTATCCTTCGCCCGTGAAACGGCTACATTGAGCATATTAGGTTTGTTATCCCGATCAAAAAAGAAACGACCCGAATCTCCTGGCATGCTGGAGCAAAATAGCCCGGAAAGAATAGATAAGGTCGGGCAACACCAAGCCTAGTAAGTTAAATTCAACAGGTACCTTCCCATTTCACAGCCTACTCAATTCAGGCCCTGGCCCGGTGCTAAAGAAGGATTCCCCAGCGAGGAGGTATGGAAAACGTTCAAAGTGTGGGTTAATTCGTAACAGGTACTATTCTGGCTGGTATGCGAACCACTACCGCATTTTTCGCCAATACATTGTTGGAAAATTTTAGCTAGCCTACACCATTTTTATCATTCAGTATTACTTTCTGAATCAATAGACATTTTTCATCAGGCCAGCCAATGCCTGGATCCTGCTAGAAGGGGCGATCATTGGGCTTCTCCTGGTGCGTATCCTGAATAAGCTGCACGGCCTGAAAAAGTGAAGCCAGACTATCTACACCCAGCTTCCTGTACAATCTGGTTTTGATTGTGCTGATGGAAGAAATGTGCAAATTCAGTAGATTGGCTATCTGGGTAGGCTTGAAACCTTCCACAATGTAATGCAATACTTCTTTTTCACGCACTGAAAGGTTTTCAATGGGATTGGAAGGCAAAAACAGCTGATTGATTAGCTTGTCAATACTCATCTGCTTCATTCCGGGACTAAGGTATTTTTCATTCCTGCTAACGGTGTGTACGGCCTGAATTACTTCATCCTTGTGGGCGTCTTTGCTGATGTACCCTTTCGCTCCAGATCTTAAACAGGGAATGGCGTATATTTTTTCATCATAAGCTGAAAAAATCAGAATACGGACATTGGGCTGCTTACGTAGAAAAGAATCCAGCATTTTAATAGAATTTCCGCCCGGTATATTAAGGTCTAAAATCAACAAGTCGATGGGCATCTTGTTAAAATAGTCTAAAGCTTCCAGGTAAGTAAAGCTTTGATAAAGAGTAAATTCAGAAAAATTTACCTCTAAAAGCATCTTCATCCCAAAATTAACAACGGGATGATCTTCGCAAATAAGTACATTTTTCGTTGACATACGTATGACATGAATAGTTTAAGTTTGAGCTTAAATCTACACATGAATGGAAGTAATTTATCTCATAAAATTATTAAACGACTCTATACCAAATCCTGTCGTTGCTTTCAGCTTTTGCATTTATTGATTGAATTCCCGCTTTACAAATCTCGGTAATTACCGTAGCATCAAACAGCAAGTTACTTTACAGGTATACTTTATAGTTCTTATCTTAAGCATTACTTTTTAGATATCACAGCTTTACATGACTGGTTGATACATTTTCATATTTCTACAAATCTCTTGCTTACAAAATCACACATACTAAGTTAACATACTAATAATCAACTGCTTGCATCTATCACTAGAACTGATTTTTGAACCAGACTACTAATCCTGAGCGAAATACCACTCTTGGTTTTTTCTTTTTTATATATGAGTTAATTTTAGCAAATAATGCATAAATACCTGATTATCAACTCTGCGTTTTAACTTATAAATTCAAGGTTTGTAGTAATTATTACTACAATTACATAAATGTATTACTACTTGTTTTTTAAATATTTGCTACATGCCTATCCTTTTCTAATTAATTATTTTACGGATACTGAAATTAATATTTTATAATCACCAAACCATTAAATACTTTTTTTATAAAAACTTATTATTTAAGATCCGTTGAAGCAGAGAATCTCCAGACCATCTTCTGTATTAAAATCTTCATTGTTCTTTTTATTCTCAATCCACTTTTGTTTTTAACGATTGCTTTGCAGGTTCAATCACCGTTCGTTTTCTCTACCGCTCATTTCTTTATTTGCAGTGAATCAGACCTTTGAGACCCATTAAGACGTTTTCATGAACCTCTTCCAGAACCAAGGGGTGGATGCCGAACTTCGCCTGTTCCAGAAGCAAAGCATAGGATGATTGGTCATGAGTCAATACGAAATGTTTCTAACGATTTTAAGTATACGTTAAATTAACTCAGGTAGTATTCGGAGAAGGGTGTGTTAGTGCAGTCAACCAGGTCGAAACTATCTTCTTTTGGCAACCTACAACGGTGAATAGCTGGTCTCAGCCAAAGTTCGCTACGGAGTCCTCTGGATGTATGCGGTTACAGATTCGGTGATTCCGGCCTTTGTAAATCGTACCCTTTGCAGTGGTACGAGTAATCCGGCTCCGCCTTCAAATTTCTTTATACTGGTTCATCTTTCTCTCTCCCTGGGTTCACGCTCATGTACTTCAACCGTTTGTCGTAAACGGCCCATTTCGCACAGCCCTGTACGAACAGCTCAACCAGTAGGATCTGAAGGTTTTTACCTACGCTTCCTCATCTCACCACAAATTAACGGGTTGATGTAAGATCCTTAGTGATCGAATCATACCCAACTCCCCTCAGCTACGCTATCGGATTCTCACGTTAATCAACAACTGCGACCGCTTACAGAATGGAAAGCATTTTCTTTCGACTGGATCGGAAGCGAAAACCCGCCGTGGCGGTAAGCGTCCAGCTGACGCGTTGCATATCCTTGATGAGCAACTTCGTATTTAGATTGGTCCAGGAGCCGCTTAGATACGTATACCAGTTACTGCCGTTGTAACCCGCATTCAGGTTCCCCTGCAATTGAGTTACTGACCTGATTGCCATTCCTTTTACCTGCGTTTCTTTCAAGCCTCCAACGCCAATCGAAGCCGAAGGTGCAATGAGCCAGTTATGGATGACCAGGTTGTACGCGTACCCGCCCTTCAGCAGGAGTGATACCCAGGCCGGATTTCGGGATAACAGGGTAAACGTGCCGGGATCTTCGATTAAATCGGGCGAGGGAACAGGCCAACGGATCGCGTGCCACAGACCCGTCGCCGTAACAAAAGCCGAGCCCGACGAACGGCGTTGCTGCTCGGAAAAAGCATAGGCGGCTTTCGGAGAGAACTGACGGGAATGAACATAATACATCACTTCTGCTCCCGCACTTTCAAAAGTAATGCCGCGAAAAATTTCGAACCCCCGGTGTTTGCCTTCGGGAATCAGCAAGCCGTTGTAAAACTGGTAGAAAGGCTGCACAATCCATTTGCGGTTGCCTAGTCTGACCTTTAGTTGCCGGTAATTGAATTGGGCCTGATTATCCAGCATCGTGCCGGGCAGGTTGAAGGCATACTGTACGTACAGCCATTTATAGGTCAGGTCCGCCCCTAGCGTCGCACTCCGGTTGACCCGCAACTGAAAGTCATTCTTCTGAAAATACCGATCCGAAAAATCGAAGTTGATGTTATACAGACCAGAGTAGACCTCAAGGGTATTCGGTTTCGAAAAAGGTCGGATATAGGTGGTATCGACGGCTTGTGCCGCAGCCATTAATACCTGCATGACCAAACACCCGATCAACAAACCATACTTTTTCATTGTAGTAATCACCAACAAATAGTGCTTTTATACCGCTTTCTTCAGTTCATACGTTCAACTACGGATCCCCTCCACCGATTACCAGCGATCTAACGATTCAAGCCATGTAAGGACTACAACGGGCAGCATTCCGAGTTGTTCATTTTTTGAATATAGTACATTCGGAAAAGAACAAAACAAGATCATTGCTAAGCGTCCCGATGGCAGGTATTCGAGTCTGCTCTATAACATGGACTGGTCGTACACGTAGGCAGTTGGTCCCGACGAGGGGCTTTCCAAAACCAGCTTCTTTTGTGGTCTTTCAGCCCGCTCCTTCCGTCTACGTATTCGATCATTGCCCCTGTACAAGCCAAATTTCTTTGCTAGATTGCCGGAGTATCTTATTCGGAATAAATCCTTTATGCACATGCGACTTTTAGCACTGATGGCCTATGCCAGTATCGCTTCACTGATCCTTACCGCGTTTTCGGAGGACGTTCCAGCCGTTAATCAACTTTCTGCTCAGGAAAAAAAAGAGGGCTGGAAGCTGTTGTTCGACGGCAAAACGCTTCAGGGCTGGCATCTCTATAATCAGGGAAACAAACCTTCCGTGTGGCGGGTGGACAAGGGTGAACTACAGTGTGTTCCGAACGGTACGGGATCAACTTTGGAGCACGGCGACCTGGTCACTGATCAAACGTACAGTAATTTTGATTTGAAGTTTGAATGGAAAATCTCCAAGGCTGGCAACAGTGGCGTCTTTATCAATGTGGTTGAACGCAAGGACATTCCCACCGCCTGGGCTTCGGGGCCGGAGTACCAACTGCTGGAACCTTCGCATTATGATTATAACGCTGATCCGAAAAAACGAGCGGGTTGTCTGTACGGATTTGCTCCCCAGAAAAACGAAGCCGTAACCAAACCCGTGGGTGAGTGGAATCAATCCGAAATCAAGCAGAAAAACGGTAAAATCGAATTCTACCTCAACGGCGTCTTAACCGCCGAACAGGATTTGACTACGTCGGAATGGAAACAAAAAATTAAAAACACGAATTTTCAACACTTCCCGGCTTTTGGCAAGGCTACCAAAGGACACCTGGCCTTGCAGGACTGGATGCAGGGGATTTCATTTCGTAACCTTAAACTAAAAGAAGAGTAAAAGGACTTGAACGGTCTTCTTACTCTTCTTTCAATCAGGGTACTGTGACTCACTATTCTTTCCGGTCACCCTTCATTTCAACCGTTCGGAAACGGGCTGGATAGCCCCTTTTCGGACGGTTGTTTGCTTTCGTTTCATAGCTTTTTTCCGTCGCAGCCACTGCCAGGTTAGTACCAGGCCCGTACTGCTGGTAGCGGTTCCTCCGAGTAATAAAACGATCAGGGTAATATCCCAAAGCGGTCTTCGATTTAATAAAAAGTCAAAGTCCAGACTGTGTAACCCGTGATACAGCCAGCGTTCGACACGTGTTAATGTCTGGTGTTTAGATACCACCTGACTCGTTTTTAAATCCACGTAATACCAGATTTGCTCGGGGGTGTCGAGTTTGGTTCGTAACACGGGCAAACGTTTTTCGCCGTTCTTCGCGTAGTAGTACGCGTCATAACGGTCCAGGACTTTCGATTCCAGCACCGCTACCTTCGGTTCCAGTTTCCGAATTGCTTCTTCGATTGCCTGAGTTTCAAAGGTCTGAAACGGATTGGCTTCGACTTCATCCGCCGCCAGTACACGCGTGTGATGATCGTCCTGCAGAGCCAGGTAGTAAGGTCTGCCGTTCCACTGAATTAATTGTATCTCTTTGAGTACCAGTTCCCGCGACAACTTCTGATAAGCCGCCGCCGGACTTACTTTAAATAAGGTCAGGTTTAGCGGGCCACCCATCCAGCGTTCGGTTGCTTGCGATGAAAGGCGGGCGGAGGGTGTCCAGTTGAAAGGGCTCATGGAAAACAAGCCGCTCAATACCCAGGTAAACGCGAAAAGCCCAAAGATAAAACCCGTGTAATGATGCCAGCGGAACCAGCGTTTCTTGTACGGACTAAACGCCAGCGATTCGGGCCGTTTACGTTGGTAGCGAATGAAGCCCATCGCCAATCCTGCCAGACACATCAGGGTTCCGATTATGGAAACCCAGATGACTATCTGACTCCAGACGGGTCGGTTACGGATGAGGAACGTCGGATAAATCCAGTGCGGAATCGGTCCCAGCCAGGCTAGCAACCGTTGCCGGGCCGTAACCTGTTGAACGACTTCGTTTGAAAAAGGAGACACATACACATAAGTCCCCGCTTCGTTGCCCATTTGCATTCGATATACTTCGGGCAGGTAGCCCTGTGAGCGGTGGGCCGCCATCCACTGATCGATCTCTGTTAATTTTTCAACCTGCTGTACCCCCGCATGGGACCAGTGCTGAGCCAATTGACGAGCAAAGCTTTCACTGGCATAGGGCAAAATAGCCGGGTTATCCGCGTAGATACTAAGCTGGCGGTTTTGTAGGGTAACGATCCGATATACGGGCCGATTCAGTACCATACCTAAGCGAATGGATTTGATGGAATCCGTTACTCCTGCTCTAGTAATCGCTTCTGCCGGCGTTAACAGGCAGGTTGTCAAATCAATCGGAGGCGTTTGTTGCAGCTTCTGGTGTGATTTGAGCGTCGGATACGACACGTACATCATCATCAGTCCCGACAGAAACCAGACCAGAAACAGTAGACTCAAGGCAAATCCCAGGTAGCGATGAACGAGCCGAATGGCTTTAATGACTGTTTTCACGAAAGATATACAAAGCCGCAGACTCCAAAAGTCCGCGGCTGAAAGGTTAAAGTTGGTAACTAAGCGTCAGCAGGTAATTACGGGTGGCTCCGGGATAAAACTGCCGGGTTAAGATCACGTTGGTGAAATAGCGTTCGTTAAACAGGTTATTCACATTCGCCCGAATGCCCACGCGGTTCAGCTGATACCCAAGGGCCACATCGACGGTTCGATAGGACGGCAAAACGTACGTATTCGCCGAGTTGGCGAAGGCTTCGCTTTGATAGTTGAAGCCCACCCCGGCATTCAGCCCTTTCAAGGTTTTTTGCTGAACCGTGTAGTTTAGCCAGGCATTTACCAGATGCTTCGGAGCCAGTACCGCCGTTTTACCCGCCACGGGGTTTACCTCCGCACTGGCGTAGGGTAAATACTGGGCTTTGGTGAAGGTATAACCCACCGTCAAATCAAGGCCCGCGACGGGATTGCCCTGAGCCTCCACTTCGAAGCCTCTCGATTCCGCCGAACCTACGCGTTTGAACACGCCACCGGGCAGACCTTCCACCTGATTGTCTTTTCGCATGTAGTACACCGAAGCCGAAGCGGCAAATTTTGATGACAGCTCCAGTCGGGAGCCCACTTCAGCCTGATAACCCGTTTCTGGATCGAACGTCTCCCCATTTGGAGCTACCCGGCGAGAGGGTTTGAAATACGTTGAGTACGAGGCGTAAACGGATAAAGGTTCAATGGGCTGATAGACTAGGCCCAGCCGATAGGTCAGGGCATTCCGGGCTATGGTTGATTTCGCTCCGTAGTTGGTTACCCGGCGGTCTTTGTCCACCTGATCGGTGTAATATTCGCCTTTGAATACATCGTAACGCAACCCGACTAATGCCTTGATTTTCTCGGAAAACCGGATGAAATCCTGTAAGTATATTCCGTGTACCGTTTCATCCGTAGCCCGGTAATAGGTATCGTAGTAATCGATATATCCCTGGTTTTCAATCGGGTTTTGTACGGGAATGGTTGCTCCTTTGCCGGGACCAAAAATCGTACCGTTATACGTTTTACGGTCCAGTACGCTAAGCGAATACCCCAGCAAAATCTTCTGCGAAACCTTGGCGGTGTTGAGATCGTAGGTCAGCTCCAGCTGATTTTGTAAGGGCTTGGTGAGGTGATTGAAGTAGTAGGGAAACGAGCGGGTAATGGAATCCCGCCGGGTATTGAGCGTCAGTTCTTCCGTTGAAAAATAATCGATGTTATCGTCCGAATACGAGAGCTGATTGGAAAGTTTCAGGTTGGCCATAAGCTGCCGCACGTAGCGAAACTGAACATCCGTTCGCGTATGCTTTAAAAAATCAGCGGGGTCGTTGTAACGCGTCATTAGATCCATGCCGGGAACCAGCACGCCGCCCGCCAAAACGGGAATACCCGAATCCGTGCGGTACACATCTTTATTGGCTCCTAACGACAAATAAAAGTAGTCCTTGCGGGTGGGTGTATATTCCAGGGCCACGTAGGCATTGTTAGTAGAGATACCCGCCTGCCGGAAACCATCGGTATTCGACACCCCGAAATCCATCCGGTACCGAAGCTTCGGGTTGATCGAACCACCCGCACCAGCCCGCATCCGACGGGTATTGAAACTCCCGTAAGTCGCGGAAAAATTAGCCCTGAAATCGGCCGTAGGCTGTTTCCGCACGATGTTGATGATACCACCCAGAGCCGAGTGCCCAAAGAGGACGGAAGCCGGGCCTTTCAGTACTTCGATGCGTTCGACGTTGGCTAAATTCGTGTTGGGGGCACTGGTGGAAATGTTATGTCGCTCATCCCGAACGCCATCCATCAGTACCACGAAATTGCTGAACCCGCGAATGGTGAAGTGCTGAAAACCGCCGTAGGTGTTGTTGGAACGAACGCCCGTAGTATTTTTCATGGCATCCCCCAGATCATCAATGCCGCGTTGCTCGATGGTTTTTGAGCTGACCGAGCTGGTAGACAAAGGCAGATCCCGCAGCGGAACATCGATTTTGTTAATCGCCGAAAAGGAGCGGTTTCGCTGACTGGTTACCGTCACGACCGAAAGCTCGTGGGTTTTCTGGTTAAGCTGATAATGCAGGGGCAGGGTTTCGCCGGCTTTGACCTGTACCTGAACCTGACGCACTTCGTACCCGATACCGCTCAGCGTGAGGGTATACGCTCCCGCCGGAATTGCCTGCAACTTAAAACTGCCGTCGGCCTGGGTGATTGCTCCCAGGCCCATAGGTCCAGACGAATAGAAATGCCGGGTATGGGTTCCTGGGTTTCCGTTTCAATTCGCCCTTCCAGCGAACCGTTTTTGTGTTGCGGGAATGCCTTTAAGAGTACACCGCAGAGGAGTACCCAGGTGGTAAAAAGGGCTTTGCTACTTAATCGTGAAGTAGAAATGGGGAGCATAACTTTTAACTAAAAGGTTAAAAGTTCTTCGCTTGCGTTCTCGCTAATGATGAGACAGGAATACAGAGGAAATCAGGAAAGCTTACGCACGGGCATACGCATATCGGCACAGTGGTGCCCCTACAACAAAGCAAAGCTCCC
This sequence comes from Siphonobacter sp. BAB-5385, assembly GCF_002261125.1. NCBI lineage: Bacteria > Pseudomonadati > Bacteroidota > Cytophagia > Cytophagales > Cytophagaceae > Siphonobacter > Siphonobacter sp. BAB-5385. The sequence continues at coordinate 166,761 of NZ_NMPS01000031.1, forward strand.
CTTGATAACGCTCTAAACCGTGAAAGCATGATCAGCTAAGAAAAAGGCAGGTCTCCTGACTTGTTCCATTTCAGACGCCTTCCCATACCGAATGATACAGTGGCTCAGTTGTCTGAAACGTGTGCAGTGTACAGTTTTCCGTTTACAGTTTTCAATTATACAAGTATTGAAAACGGAAACGGTCAACCGCAAACTGCGTAGAACTTACAGTTGCACGACAGCTCGTGATTTACACACGATTCCCTATTAATCTGTCTTTCGACAGAACCTTTTTCCGTGGAATAAGAAGTAAAGAACTTGAATGAGGCCGCGAAGGTAGGCTAAAAATGATAGATTAAAGAAGGAAGAGGTAACATTACCTAATGTCCTTGTTCAACCTTACTCAGGTTTAGCCCGATTAACTACGGTTTAGCCAGGCCCTGCAAAAGAGGAAAGTCAATAGGAAGGCTTCTATCGTTTTACCCGCCGAGCGGCTAATTTAGGCGTTTGCAGCCATTTCAGTGTCGCTCCTGTTTTCAGCTCTTAAACCCGTCCCTGACTCCAAGGATTGGTAGAGACGATTCAGTATAGAAGTGAAGGTAACGCTTCTTATTTGCCCACAATCTCTTTTCTGAAATGCTTCCCCCAGTTGCGTAATTCGACCAACAGGTCTTTCATGGACAGGCCCAGAGGGGTCAGAGCGTATTCTACCGTGACGGGCATACTATCATACAGCGTACGGGTAATGAGCTGATTTTCTTCCAGTGCCTTTAGTTCCTGCGAAAGCATTTTGGGCGAGATCTCCGGAATATCCCGCTGGATTTCACCGAAGCGTTTGTTGCCATACGTCAGGGAGATGATAATGGGAATCCGCCATTTGCCCTGAATGACTTCCATGGCATCTTTGGCTACTTTCAATTCATACTGGCAAGCGGGTTCGGTGCTTTTCATGTTTGGTAATGGTTCATACGTACTTACTCCCAGGTAACTACTTACCCACAGGTAACAGCTATCTTTTCGAAAGTGAATGTAGCTAGTTTTGTCGCATTCACATTATTGAACAAGATCATTCATGAAAAATCTGTTTTTTCTACTCGCGTTTCTAGTATCCACCGTCAGTCTGGCCCAGTCACGTACGCCACGAACCTTTCTGCTCGTGCACGGGGCCTGGTCGGGTGGATGGGATTACGCTAAAGTGGATGCCTTACTAACGGCTAAAGGGGATAAAGTCTACCGACCAACGCTTACGGGTTTGGGCGAACGCGTGCATTTGTCCAATGCCAACGTCAACCTCAGTACATACATCTCCGATATTGTCAATGTGATCCGGTTTGAAGACCTGCACAACGTAATTCTCGTCGGACATAGTTACGGCGGCATGGTCATAGCGGGCGTGGCGGAGCAGGTACCCGACCGCATCCGTCAACTCGTGTACCTGGACGCAATGGTACCCAATGATGGGGAAAGTGCCAGGGATGTGTGTGGTCCGATCTGGGACGCCTGATGGTATCGCACATCAAAGACAGCGTGATGACCTATCCCTTCGGTCCTACCAAACCCACGCCGCCCATGGACGTACCTCAGCCCATTAAAACTTATACGGAGCCGCTAAGAATTAGCAATCCACGGGTTAAATACATTCCAACTGCTTTCATTGTCATGACGAAAAACGGCAAAAGTGATAGCCATACGGACGCCATGGGCCTAAGTCGGGCCAGGGCCAGAAACTGGAAGATTTACCCCTTCGAAGGCGGCCATTACTCCATGCGGGAACAACCCGAAAATCTGGTAAAAAAACTGGAGCTGGTACTGGGGAAGTAATGGCTGAGGATTCGTTCGTAACTGTATCTTGAGTATTAATCAGTTATGAAGCATTTCCTTCAATTCCTCAGGAATATATAGGAGTCAAGTACTCCGGAAAACCTTTCAGAGATCGAGTCTTAGGTTGTGTTTTATTAAACGACGAGGGCAGGAACGGATGCAATCCATTCCTGCCCAACCGATCGAACCTACGGCTCTCGACAGAATTCTAAGAACCATACAGAATCGTTGAAAAACTCAGGTACTATCCGCAAAAACGCTAATTTAGTCGAGTCGGACTGTACCCGCAGAGGTCCCCATCGGCTCCTCCGCAGTTGACGGACGGGGAGCGTTTTCAATGGCCTCCAATAGCCAGACGGGAGGTTCCCCGGCTGGCTGGTCGCCCGAGGTCGTAGTCGTACCGGTATTACTGCTCGCGGGATCTGTTCCCTGGGGCTCTCCGCCGGCGTAACTCGGCGTTGAGTCCGACGTTACTGAGCCGGGAACGACTTCGGTTTTGGGATCTACTTCAATGGTTATTTTCATGGCGATGCTAGTTCAAAACCGCGTACCGGGCCTCGATATTGACGGGTACGTTGGTCAGATTTTTGATTAATACCCAATAGGTTACGTACGTGGCGTTAGCCCGTTCTACGCGGGTTTCCCATTCCACCTGGGGGGCTCCAGTCCGTGGTGACGTAGGTACCACATGCCAGATGACGTGCCAGCTAGCCGGCCAGTTGAACGTATACCACTGGGCGGAGGCATTGGCCGCTACCGTACCCGTAAATTGAACACCAACTCTCATGATCGTGAAGGTTTGAAATAAGGTTAAGAAAAATTTGTATCCGGGTTATCAGACCCCATTGTTTCAGCAGGTTGAGACTACCAGCCCAGTACCGTAAACCTCCCTTCAAAATTCAGGGGCCGGTTACTGAGATTGGTTACATTGAGCCAATAGGTAATGAAGCCATCCGAAGCCCGCTCTACCTGCGTTTTGATTTTAAGCTGCGGAGCACCGGGTACCGGCGTAGTAGGAACGGCCGTCCATACGACGTGCCAGTGAGCGGGCCAATTGAACGTATACCAGCGACCTGTAGCATTGGCCCCCAAACTGCCCGTAAACTGCACGCCCGACCAGGTATTGGTTTGTAAGACGAGCGGAATCAACTGGCGTAAGTTGGGACGATTACCGATCCGTTGCGTGAGCGGACGTCCGGTTGCGGCCTGTTGGGGAGAACCCGTCGTGCGGAGTACTTCCCGGGCCCGGGCGGGCGTCAGCGGGATGCGACCGTAAGCCCGAAGAATGCCCTGCAAACAGGCCAGGGTTCCGACAACGATCGGCGAAGCACTCGACGTACCGTTGAACGTATCGGTATACTGTTCGTTTTCGGGTCCTCCCTGTAAATCCCCGTACCCCGTGGTCGTCACTTCCCAACCCCATCCCTGCACGTCGATCATGGAACCAAAGTTGGAAAAATTGCAGCGTGCCCGGTCGGTGTATACTTCTCCACTACCCGTCTCGGCGTTGCGTCCGTGCGTACCGGGAGGCGGATTTCCTGCTCCTACTACCACGGCCCCCGAGTCCCGGTTGGCCCGGTTAAACGGATTCCGCCAGGTCGCCGGAAAACCCGTCAAAGCCGTATTATAGCCCGCCGCATCGAGGTTGTTGTTGCCATTGCCGGCAGCTTCGACCACAATGACACCCCGACTGACGGCATAGCGAATGGCGTCAAAATCGGCAGGCCACCATTCCACGGTCGTAAGGCCCAGGGTTGGGTGCGAATACTGCTGTTCAATCAGGATGATGTCTCCCGGCCGGAGGCTATCGGCTGCCAGCTGGATCACCTGGGGTAGGTTATAGGTCATGGCCGCATCCCGGTACACCGAAATAGCCCGCAGGTTAGCATCCGGCTAATGCCCGTTACCCCAATCGTATTGGTATCTCCACCGATTACACCCAGTACGGCTGTTCCGTGGTTTTGCCAATCGGCTCGCTGTACGCCGCTGAGTAATCCGCCCGAGTTCTGAGCCAGATCTTCGTGCGTAAAATTCCAGCCCCTTCAATGTCGATCACCTGCACATTCGCTCCCCGTCCACCCGGATACGTCCAAGCAAACACTGCATCAACGCCCTGGGGCGATGCCTGCAAATAGCCCTGTCGATCGACAAAACTAGGGGTAACCGGTACGGAAGGATCCGGAGCGGCGGACCGTACCGCTGTTTCAATGAAAGGCAACGTGGCCTGCGGCTGTACGTAAGCTCCCTCAACTTCTTCCCGTTGCAATAAGGACTGAATCAGAGGGTCTGCCTGCTCAGCGGGCACTTCCGTAACGTAGTATACGCTTAAATCAGGAGCGGATTCCGCGGAGGTTTCCAAGGTGGATAGCCTTGCGGGGGTATCGTTGAACAAAGGCCGGAACGATACGGATTCTGCTGCCGGGGTATTCGCCAATAGGGTGGCTCCCTGCTCCGGCGAGAAACTGGGCCGGACAATCACGACTACCTGCGTCCGTTGCGGACCTTCCGGGCCGCCGGCAGTCGGCGGTTCGCCCGGGAAAGGCTTGGTTGTTTTAGCCATCAGTTAAACAGGTTAAAAGGTTGAAGAATAGTATCAGACTTGTAAACACTTGCTGGCAAAATCAAACTCTTAGTCGCAACCGCACCCACGGATGGTAACACCATCGCTCCTGCTTTTCAGGAATATGAAATGCGTACGAAAGGGAGTGTCCTTTTCAGTAGGGGCATTACTTGCTTTCTCTACCTGCCGGTGTTTGATACAGCTTTTGTGAGGAGAACAGGTACGGCAAAAGCTGTAATAGAAGATTCAAACCGCATTCTATTGATTCACAGCGAAGCGAATGGTAAGGTTTGATTTTATTACCTTTGCCGGATGAACATTTCCTCGACCTCACCCACCCCGACTACGACAGACTTCAAAGGTTTTAAAGTCTACCCAATAGCCGGAGTGGCCAACCCTGCCCAACCCCATGGTCGGCGGGATTTTTATAAAATCGTTTTGATCAGCGGGGAAATGACGCTGAATTACGGCGGACAAAAGATCGATCTGAGCGGCAGTAACCTCATTCTGCTCAACCCCCGGGTGCCTCATGCGGTAGAACACCGCACGGAACGAAAGGGATTCGCCTGCGTCTTTACGGAAACTTTTCTGGCGGGTCGGGAACGTACGGAATTGCTCCAGCACTCACCCTTGTTTCGGTTCGATGGTTCGCCCGTTCTTTCGCTTAGTTCTGAGCAGACGGAATTCATGAGCAGTCTATTTCAAAAAATGCGATCCGTTTATACCAGCGATTACGAATACAAGGAAGACTTGTTGAAAACCTGTCTGGAGCTGATTTTACGGGAAGCTTTACGCATTCAGCCGCCCCTGCCTACGCTTTCAACCAAGAACGGAGCTACGCGGCTGACCCAGCTTTTTCTGGATCTGCTGGAAAGGCAGTTCCCTATTGAAAGTCCCGTTAGTCCGCTTCGTTTCCGAACGCCTCAGGATTTTGCCGAAGCCCTCTCGGTACACGTCAACTACCTTAATCGTTCCGTTAAGGAAAGTACTGGAAAGCCGACTTCCGTCCACCTGGCCGAGCGAATCACGGCGGAAGCCAAAGCCCTTTTACAACACACGGACTGGAGTGTCGCGGACATTGCGTACAGCCTCGGGTTTGAATACCCCACCTACTTTCACAATTACTTTAAACGAATCACCGGCCGTACGCCTAATCTCCTTCGAACGCGTAAAGTTTGAAAATCATACTTTTCGGTTTGATTCTCTTTATTCATTTCCTCCCTTTTAAATGGAGATTTGTCCTATCAAACTAGTAGCAGGGAAGCCCACCTACGAGCCCTTGCTATTGAACGATAAGTCAATGAAAATCATGGAAAAGAGAACACTAAACCGATTGGAAGTATCCGCCATTGGCTATGGCTGTATGGGCTTGAGCATGGGCTATGGTTCAGCCCCGGCCCCGCAAGAAGCGATCCAGCTGATTCGCCGGGCTTTTGAACTGGGCTGTACTTTCTTCGATACCGCTGAAATTTACGCCATGGGAGCCAATGAGCGACTGGTTGGCGAAGCCTTGCAACCCCTGCGTAATCAGGTGGCAATCGCAACCAAGTTTTTACTGCAGAAAGACTGGGAAGGCCATTCCCGGGAACGTTTGATGCAGGCGTTACGCAACCGTCTGGAAGCTTCCCTCAAGCGATTGGGTACGGATCACGTCGAATTGTACTACCAGCACCGCATCAATAAAGATATTCCGGTGGAAGACATTGCGTACTGCATGGGCGAATTCATCCAGGAAGGAAAAATACGGGGTTGGGGTCAGTCGCAGGCTACAGTCGAAGAAATCCGGCGGGCTCACGCCATCACCCCTCTGACGGCCATTCAGAGTGAGTACTCGATGATGGAGCGGAAGTTTGAACCGGACGTTATTCCCGTATGCGAAGCATTGGGCATTGGTTTCGTCCCCTTCTCCCCCCTGGCCAACGGATTTTTGTCCGGCCAAGTCAAACCCGAAGCCGAATATACCGGCATGGATGCCCGTCGGGTCATTACGCGTTTCGACAAGGATAATATCGTGGCGAATCAACCATTGCTGGATCTGCTACATCAGGTGGCGGCGGATAAACAGGCCACGCCCGCCCAGATTTCCCTGGCCTGGATGCTCCATAAAAAGCCTTTTATTGTACCCATTCCGGGCTCGCGAAAGGTGCATCGGATGGAGGAAAACTTCGGAGCCGCCGCAGTCGTCTTAACGGATGCTGAATACGCAGAAATCGAAAGGGCGTTGGCTCAGATTGAAATTCACGGCAACCGAACCGATGAAGACATTGCCCGCCTGCGGACGCTTCAGTAATCGATACGTATCGAACCAACAGTTACTCATGTAGTTAGCAACCCGAAAAGCTATTTCCAATCAATAGCTTTTCCGGGTTGTTGTCTTCACAGCCTTTCCCGCCCAAGTGTCTTTTCCCTAACCGGCGAAAGCATTCCTACGAATCATAAAAAGGATTTTACGTCACGGGTGAAGCTTCCACAGAACCTATCGGACAATCAGCATTCCTCCAAAGAATTTGCAGAAATTAGCGGTGTCAGCCTATATTTATAGATTAAAAACGCCGCAACACCATACAAAACGAGCGAAGCCATACTGATCATGAACTACTTATACGTCTTCAAAACGGGGATGAAAGTGCGTTTGCATCCCTATATGATCGGTACTGGAGTAAACTGTACGCCTACGTATATAACCGCATTCGCTCGCAGGAGGATACGGAAGAGTTAGTACAGGAAGTCTTTATTGTTTTGTGGGAAAATCGGCAATCCATCGTCATTACTGATTCGCTATCGCTGTATCTGTTTAGTATTCTCAAGCGACAGCTCGTTTCTTATTTCCGTTCCGAGAAAGTCAAATCGGTCTTTGCCGAGCATTTTGCTCACTTCATCCAAGGGCAAATGGACAATTCCACGGACGAACGCTGGGCCGTTGATGATTTGCAGCAACGCATCGAAGCCGCCATCGCCGAGCTTCCCAACAAATGCCAGGAAGTATTCTGGCTGAGCCGCAAGCAGCAACTCAGCAGCCTGGAGATTGCCAGCCAGCTCCAGATTTCCCAACGAACGGTAGAAAACTACCTTTCCCGGGCGGTCGCTCACCTGAAGCTCCAGTTAGGTGATGTACTGGTTTTCTGGGCGTTCACTTACCTTTTTTCGGCGGCTCTGTAAGGCTTTTTGTCTATTCTTAAAGGCCTCGATTTTTCCTCACTACATTTATTTTGAAAAAATTTCATTTGGACTGTGCGTAAAAGCCCCCCCAAGCGATATTACAGTAAACAGGCATTGTAAAATATGCTTTTGGCAATACCTCATAAAACCATAGAATCTATTGTATCCAACCTTTGACTTTTATGAACGAGTCCAGATTCGATGAATTGTTAACCAAGTATCAGCTCGGGCAATGTAATCCGGAAGAATACGCCCTCGTCGAACGATGGTTGGAATCGTTGTCGGATCATTCGTTTGATCAGATTTCGCCCGCTCAGCAGGAAGCGATTAAAAACCGGATGCGGCGTTCCCTGAATAACCGAATTCAACCGCAAAACCCGTTCGACGGCTATTGCGATCCCAATTTCAGATTGCCGCCTCGATTGTACTGCTACTGGCCGTGGGTCTTGGATTCTGGCAATGGAATCGGTCTCGCGTTGTCCCACAAATCGCGTACGCGGACCTGCATCAGATCAAAAAGGTCATTCTGCCCGACGGAAGCCTGGTTTGGTTGAAAGATTCCAGTCGCCTCGAATACCCCTCCCGATTTACCGGAGCCGTTCGGGAAGTTCGATTACACGGAGAGGCTTTATTTGAAGTAGCGAAAAATCCGGAATTCCCCTTTATTATTCATGCGGGACAAATGACCACAAAAGTATTAGGTACCAGTTTCAATATTAAAAGCCGGAATAAGCAGGCGGAAGTCGTTGTCTTTACGGGAAAAGTTACCGTCAGTACAGCGGCCCAGACGGTAACGCTGGCCCCTAGTCAAAAGGCCATTTACGCTCCGCAAACGCAGAAAATTGAATCGACGCATATTGCAGCATTCGCTCCCGTAAAGCAGGAATATAGCCAGGGAACCGAGTACAATATGGATTTTAATGACAACTCGCTGGCTGAAGTACTGGCCCGCATAGAAAAGAAGTTTGATGTACAGATCAGCTATGATGTGGCCCGTTTGAAAAACTGCCTGTTCACGGCTGAACTGACGGATCAATCCCTGGAAAATACGTTAGGTGTGTTGACCCAGACGTTTGGGGGTACCTACGCGATTACTGATTCGAAAGTAGAGCTCAAGGGCTTATCCTGTAATTAACACCCCTTTGTTTTCACTTTAACTACCTTAGCGATCTACTGCATGAACTAATTTCTCCCCGCTTTTTCATTAAAAAAGGGTCAAGAGTGCACCACCACCCTTGACCCGATAGGCCCCGGCACTTGTCAAGCTTCCGCTTTTTGAGCGGATCGGGGTCCCCTTTGTCTTATTCGAACAATAAAACCTGACCAAATTAATGCTAAAAAAGTCTACTCCCCAAGTCTTTATCTATCAAATTATGCGGTTTACGGTCTATCAGTGCGTCTTTGTACTCTTGCTGGCCAGTATGGCTTTCGCTCATGATAACTACGCTCAGGGGGTTTTGAAGCGATCGGTAACGATTTCGGCTCAGAACCTTACGTTAAAGCAACTGCTGCAACAACTGCAAGCCCAGGCGAACGTTCGATTTGTCTACAGTAGCAGTCAGGTTCAACTCGACCAGAAGGTTACTTTATCCAGCGTACAGGAACCTTTACATCAGGTATTAGCCAAAGTACTCCACCCACTGGGTTTGAGTTTTACTACGCAGCCAAACTCCAATCTCATTATCATCAAACCAGCGGTTAGTCCGGTGGCAGAAACGGCCCCAACGGTAGAACGGCAGATTTCCGGACAGGTACTGAGTGCCGATACCGAGCAGCCGATGATTGGCGTAAGTGTTCGGGTGAAAGGCACGAACCAGGGCACCGTTACGAATGACCGGGGCGAATTCCGCATCACGACTCCGGATGCGGGTGTTACGCTGATTTTCAGCTATGTCGGCTATGAAACCCGTGAAGTAGGTCTGGGAACGCAGTCGTACCTGAAAGTCGATCTGAAACCAAAAGACGCTTCCCTGAATGATGTGGTGGTAATCGGGTACGGAACGACTACGCAACGCTACAATACGGGTGCGGTCAGTTCAATTACCGCTAAAGACATTTCCGTCCAGACCATTTCCAACCCGCTGGTTGCCTTGCAGGGTAGAATTGCAGGAGCTCAGATTACGCAGAATAATGGTTTGCCCGGCAGCTCCGTCCGTATTCAGATTCGCGGCCAGGGTTCGCTGTCTTCGGGTACGGTTCCCCTATACGTGGTCGATGGCGTTCCGTTTACGTTGTTTAATGGTGGACAACCTGCCAATGACAACCTGAATGCTTATGGTATTTCCGGTGCCAATGGGGAGCAAAGCCCTTTAAGCCTGATTCCCCCCGAAGATATTGAGCGGATCGACGTTCTGAAAGATGCGGATGCTACGGCCATTTATGGTTCACGCGGATCGAACGGTGTCATTTTAATTACTACGAAGAAGGGCAAAGCAGGTAGAACCCAATTCAACGTTAATGTCAATAGCGGAGCGGGAAAAGTGCCTTATTATGTTCCTGTGCTTAATACGGAACAATACCTTTCCTTACGAAAGGAAGCTTTTGCCCGGGCGAAGGTGACGCCCAATAGTTCGAACGCTCCCGATTTGACCGTGTGGGATCAGAATGCGAACACAGATTGGCAACGCAAATACCTCGGCGGCACGGCTCAATTTGTGAATGCCAGTGCATCGGTCTCGGGAGGCAACGCCTTCAACTCTTTCTTATTCAGCGGTTTATATCGTAAAGAAGGCACTGTATTCCCCGGAAACCTGGGAGCCACTACCCTTTCAGGCCGTTTCGCTGGTAGTCATACCACGGCAAATCAGAAGTTCAGAATTGATTTTACGACCTCTTATTCTCACCTCAAGAACAATCTGATTGGATCGGATCTTACCTCCGTCTATAATCTGGCTCCCAACTATCCCCTGTATAATGCGAACGGTAGCTTGAACTGGACCGGAGGTTCAAATCCGGAAGGTCTGCTGATGCAGGAATTTGACAACGTAAGCACGAACTTCATTACCCAACTGAATTTAAAATATACCATTTTCCCCGGCCTGGACGTAAAAATCAACAATGGGTATACGTTGACAGGTGTCGATCAAATTCAGGTTAATCCGGCTCGTTCGCAAAACCCGCTGTATAACCCCATTAGCTCGTCCGTTTTTGCGAACAATAAAAACGAATCTTACATTGTAGAGCCTCAGGCAGACTACCGCAAAGCTTTTGGAAAAAATCAAATTAACATTCTGGTTGGGGGAACGTTTCAACACTCAAATGCTACGGGCCAATCCATTGAAGGCCGTAATTACACCAATGATGCTCTGCTTAAATCGTTAATCGGAGCGGGTACTATGAGCGTTACCCAAAATAATTATTCGCTCTATAGATACACTTCTGCTTTTGGTCGGGTAAACTATAGCTGGGACAATAAGTACATTCTTAACGGAACCTTCCGCCGGGATGGTTCATCCCGCTTCGGCCCTAGTCATCGTTTTGGAAACTTTGGGGCGATTGGAGCCGCTTGGCTGGTTTCTTCGGAAGAGTTCATGAAAACGCTTCCCTGGTTTAGTTATCTTAAACTCAGAAGTAGTTACGGGTTGACGGGTAATGATCAGATTCCTAACTATGCCTATCTCCCTACCTACCAGCTAACGAATAGCAATAATGTTTATTCAGGAACGGCTACGTTGATTAATTATAATATTCCGAATCCAACGCTTCATTGGGAAACGACCCGTAAACTTGAAGTAGCTCTCGAAATGGGTTTCTTACAGGATCGGATTCTGCTGAAATCTGCTTACTTCCGTAATCGTTCGGGTGATCAGCTGACCAGTACCAACATGCCTACCCAGTCAGGGGTGAATTCCTTTTCGAGTAACCTGGATGCCGTTATTCAAAACAAGGGATTTGAATTTGAACTGAATACAATCAATGTAGCTACGGCTGCGTTGCGATGGTCAACGAATATCAATTTTACATTCCTGAGCAATAAGCTCCTTTCCATTGGCGATCCCCAAAAGCTTTTCAATTCCAGCTCTTATACCATTGGCCAGCCCATCAACGCAACCCGCCTCTACCAATACACGGGTCTGGATGCCAACGGTTTGCCCACCGTACAGGATCTGGATGGAGATGGCGTCATTAACTTCAGCAAAGATCGGGTGATGGCTCCTATCGGAACTCCCTTCTTTGGTGGTATCAATAACTCACTTTCCTACAAGAATTTCCAGTTGGATGTCTTCCTGCGGTTTAACCACCGAATGGGGTATCAATTTAATTTTTCTGATTTATACGGCTTCCCCTTAGGTAATAGTGTGGTAAACAAAACAACGGCGGCTCTGAACCGGTGGTCCGAGAGCAACCCTAACGGAGTTTATCCAGCAGCTACTACGCTTTATTCATCCGCGTTTGGCTACTACCCTTCCTCGAATGCTCTCTGGGGAGACGCTTCTTTTCTTAAGCTCAGTACGGTAAGTCTGTCCTACAGCCTTCCTGCTGCCTTGATTCAGCCACTTCAGCTTTCGAAAGTTTCGGTATATGTACAAGGGCAAAACCTATTTACCTGGGCCAAACAAAAATACATCCTTGATCCTGAAACTTCACTTCCCGGTACGGGCACCGGGTTGGGTTCCGGCCAATTCCAGGCAATGCCTCAGCTCCGTACCATTGTAGCAGGTCTTAATGTGTCATTCTAAGCAGGATATTCCCATGAAATCTATCTTTCGTTTTCCCCTCTTTATTACATTGGCAGGCTTAAGTCTTGCTTCATGTGAGAAGTTTGTAAGCATTGATTATCCTCCCACCGTTATTGGGGTAGATGATGCCTTTGGCTCTGATGCCTCAGCTACCAGTGTGGTATTAAATATGTATTCTACCATTCGTAGTAACCCTACTATCTACTGGACTGTATTTGGTGGACTGTTGAGCGACGAACTGGAATACACTCCTGCTAATCCGGATCTGGAGCAGTTCGAAAGTAGTACGGTTTCTCCACTGAATACGTTTGTTTCCGACAATATCTGGTTTGAGGGCTATCGTTTTATTCGTCAGGCCAACATGGCGATTGAGGGTATTTCTAAATCACAGGGCATGACCGAGGCAGGTAAAAAACAGTTGCTTGGCGAAAGCAAATTCTGGCGTGCCTATGCACTATTCCATTTGGTAAATTACTTCGGGGATGTGCCTTTAACGGTTTCATCGGATGAGTTTCTAAATGCCGGCCTTCCCCGAACCCCGGCAGCTCAGGTTTGGGCTCAGGTTATTACCGATTTGAAGGACGCCAAAGCCAGCCTGCCGACGGCATACATAGGTAGCTTACGTACCCGAATCAACAAACATACGGCTTCCGCATTGTTAGCTCGTGCCTACCTATACACCAAAGACTACACGAATGCCGCTGCGGAAGCTTCGGAAGTGATTGGTTCGGGTACATATAGCCTGGGAGATCTTTCTGCGACTTTTATTAACAATAGCAACGAAACGATTTTCCAGACCGCTACCTTACTGGGTTTCACAAGACTAGGGGCGAATTATCGTACATCCAATCCTAATGTGGCTCCAGGTTTTGTGTTGAAATCGAACTTTGTTCGTTCGTTCGAAGCGGGAGATAAGCGTCGTACGGCATGGGTCGATTCCATGACCATTGGGAGTACCGTATACCAGCGGATCAACAAATACAAACTTCAAACGGCAACCGCCGGTAACGAAAACAACGTGATGTTCCGACTGGCCGAACTGTATCTGATTCGGGCTGAGGCACAGGCAAATTTGAATCAGTTCACGACAGCAAAAGCGGATCTCGACATCGTTCGCAATCGGGCTGGCCTGCCGGCTTCTACCGCAACTACTCAAAGTGCCTTGCTAGCAGCGATTTTACAGGAACGTAAAGTAGAGCTTTTCGGTGAATTCGGTCACCGCTGGTTCGACCTCAAACGTACCAATCAGGCCGATGCCGTACTGGCACCGATCAAACCCGGCTGGAAAGCAACGGGCGTACTGATGCCCATTCCATCCGTTCAGATTCAGGCAAACCCGGTACTTACGCAAAACCCAGGTTATTAATCAACGACTGCTAACCAACGTAAATCATGAAAAAAGCGACCACGCTGGCTGGCTTGATGCTCTTGAGTATCTCGGCCGCCTTTGCTCAAAAAGCACCCGCTTCGACCTACCTCATCAAAGGTGAGATCAAGGGTTTGACGAACGAAAAGATTTACTTCAACTACCCGAAAGGTGAAGAATCCGGACGTGATTCGGTTGTTACGAAAGACGGTAAATTTTCATTTAAAGGTACGCTGCCCCATGAAGGAACGGCCTCCCTTTCACTGGCTTCCAACCGTCAGCAATTTGTTTCCTTTTTCATCATGCCGGGCGTGCCTACCACGGTAACTGCCGTTAAAGACGCTCTTCCGAAAGCTACGATTCAGGGATCCAAAGAAACCCGGGAATGGAAACAGCACCGCCACGAACTCGATTCCGTCGTTTTCACGCAGTTACAGGCCATTGAAAAGAAGTACGCTTCCTTTCGATCCGGCCCTAAACAGGCCCTTCCCGATAGTCTGGCGAAGCTTCAATCCAAGGAAGTTCAAAACCAGTTCAAACGAGCCGATAGCGTAGCTCAGGCCTTTATCAAGACGCATCCCAACTCGGTAATCAGCCCGTTCTTAGCCATTAGCTATTACAGTATGGAACCCGAAGCGGAAAAACTGCCGGGCCTGTACGCGGGCATGAGTCCAGCCGTTCAGAATTCGTACTACGGAAAACAGATCAAAACGCTGACTACCGAACTGGCCAAGATTGGTTTAGGTAAAATGGCTCCCGAATTTTCCATGGCCGATACTTCGGGAAAATCTATTGCCCTGTCTTCCCTGAAGGGTAAATACGTACTGGTCGATTTCTGGGCCAGCTGGTGCGGCCCCTGCCGGAAGGAGAACCCGAATGTCGTAGCGGCGTATAACAAGTACCGTGACAAAGGATTTACCATCCTGGGCGTATCGCTGGACTCCAAAAAAGCCGCGTGGATGAAGGCAATCGACATGGACAAACTGACCTGGGATCACGTATCGGATCTGAAGGGCTGGCAAAATGAGGCGGCAGCCAAATACGTGGTGAAAGTTGTACCGACGAATTTCCTACTGGACAAAGACGGTAAGATTGTCGCTAAAAACCTGCGGGGAGCCGATCTGGAAAAGAAGCTTGCTGAATTGTTGAATTAGTCCGTACCGGGTCATATCCGGGAAGAGTACACACCTAAACTCTTCCCGGAATTACTTGGCTGCGGGGCATTACCCGTACACTTCATCCACTTGCAATAGATCATGAGTTTACCGATAGAAACGATTGCAATTGCTCCCCGTATTCAGGAGAAATTCAATCACCTCTGGCATCTGGTCGGGAAC